>CAZSYH010000005.1:0-70709 GCA_964610735.1 uncultured Syntrophaceae bacterium
TCACCGAGAAGTACGACGAGCGGATGGTGATAACAAACTGGGATGGCTGCCTCCTGGTTTTCCCTTACAATGAGTGGATTGCCATAGAGGAGAAGGTGTTCCAGCAGTCCATAATAAGAAAGGAAGTGCGTGCGTTTCAGCGGCTCTTTATGTCGGGCGCTGTTGACTGTTCTTTCAACGCTCAGCGAAGGGTGCTTATCCCGCCTCCTCTCAGGGAATACGCGAAGCTTGAAAAAGAGATCGTCATTGCCGGTATGGGGCGGAGTATAGAAATCTGGAACAGGGAGATGTTTGAGAAAGAGCTCGACAGCTCCAGCCAGAACATCGAGGCCTTCAGCGATTATATGGCTGATCTGGGGATATGACAAAGTCAACCTTCCATGAACCGATTATGCCTGAAGAAACAGTGGATTCAATGAACTGCGGGCCGGGAGGGGTATATTTTGACGGGACACTGGGAGGTGGGGGACACGCGTATGGGATCCTTGTAAAAACGGCCCCGGATGGGATTCTTGTCGGTGTCGATCGTGACAGGGATGCCCTCTCTGAAGCCCGGCGCAGGCTTAATCCCTTCAAGGATCGAGCGCTGTTTGTAAAGGGGAATTTTGCCGACATCGGAAATATATTGTCGGGACTGGGGATTGAGAGGGTAAATGGAATTCTGCTGGATCTGGGGGTTTCATCCCACCAGTTCGATACAGCTGACAGGGGGTTTAGTTTTTCTCTGGACGCGCCGCTTGACATGCGGATGGACCAGGAAGATGGCTTGACGGCGTTCGATATAGTGAACAGTTTCCCGGAAGAGAAACTGAAAAAGATCATAAAGGATTATGGTGAAGAGATGATGCCCGGAAGGATTGTAAGAGCAATTTCGGAAAGGCGAAGGCAGTCTCCCATAAGAACAACGGGTGAACTCGCCGCGATTATTGCCGGCGCTCTGCCCGTCCACCTGAAGAAAAAGAGGATACATCCAGCCACAAAGACCTTTCAGGCCCTCCGAATTGCCGTCAATAACGAACTGACAAATCTTCATAACGCAATAGAGAACGGAATTGACATGCTGGAGAAGGAGGGCAGGTTTTCCGTAATATCATTTCATTCACTTGAAGACAGAATGGTGAAAAATCTGTTCCGTTCCTGGGAAAAGGGGTGTATTTGCCCTCCGGATTTTCCGGTTTGCCGTTGTAACAGAAAGAGCAAGCTGAAGGTGTTGACCAGAAAACCTGTTATGCCGGGAGAGGCCGAGATAGCATTTAATCCTAGGGCAAGAAGCGCCAGGCTGAGAACGGCAGTAAGGATCTGAGAATGTTGGCGGCTGGTAGAAAAAAAGGGGGTTTGAAGGTTTCTCGCCTCATCTTTATAGCACTCATGTTTATGGCTATCACGCTTGTCTATGTGTGGTTTCGAATAAGTATTACAAAGATCGATTATCGGATAGCCGAAGAGATGCACCGCAGCGACAGCCTTTTGGAGGAAAACAGGAAATTGAAGGTTGAGATCGCGACATTGAAATCTCCGCGCAGGATAGAATCCATCGCCAGGACTAAACTCGGGATGCGCTATCCGGAAAGGGATCAGGTAATTTTCTTAAAATGACTGCAAAATCGGGGAAATGGCTGAGATTCAGGGTGGTGTCAATATTGGTTCTCTTTTTTGTGCTGTACGTAGCGCTGGCGTCGAGAGCGTTTCAACTTCAGGTTATCTCCGGAGAAACGCTGGGGAAGCTTGCCGACAGGCAGCACAAAAAGAGCCTGACGCTGTATCCGGAAAGAAGATTCATATTTGACAGAAACGGGCAGAAGCTTGCGGCTACCATAATGGCGGATTCCGTTTACGTGGATCCTTCAAGTGTCGAGGATCGCAGGAATGTTTCGTCGAAACTTTCGTCCATATTGGGTGTAAAGAGGCAAAAAATTGCAGGGGAGCTTTCAAACCAGGGGAGTTTCCGCTGGGTTGCCCGGCAGATTTCTCCGGTCAGGGCGGAGCGGATACGCACCTTGAAGTTGAAGGGTGTTCACCTGGTGCAGGAACCCCGTAGATTTTATCCTCACAGGGAAATGGCCTGCCACCTTCTCGGATTTGCCGGCCTGGATTCCGCCGGCCTGGATGGACTGGAATCAAAATACGATGAATATCTGAAGGGTGTTCCAAAAAAGGTGGTGTGGGGGAGAGATGCCAGGGGACACAAAATCTATTTGAGTGATGATTCGGGCAGTGCAGTGGATGACAAGAGTTGCAGTCTTTTTCTGACTATCGACAGTAAGATTCAATATATTGTTGAATCTCAGTTAAGAGAGGCTATTGAACGTACCGGCGCGAAGGGGGGAACCGTTATCGTTATGGATCCCCGGACAGGAGAAGTACTGGCTATGGCCAATGGACCCCTGTTCAATCCCAATGCCTTTTCAATATATCCCGCGAATGCCAGGAGAAACAGGGCGGTTACCGATTGTTTTGATCCAGGTTCCGTTTTTAAACCCTTTGTGGCCGCCGCCGCTTTTGAGGAAGGCCTTGTCACGGAAACGGATATGTTTGACTGTGAAAACGGGTCTTACACGGTGGGAAACAGGGTTATCCACGATGCACAGAATGAAAAGTTTCAGGAGCTTAGCTTGCCGGATATTATTAAACATTCCAGCAATATAGGTTCGATTAAAATCGCGGAGAGGCTTGGAAAGGAGAAGCTCTACCATTATATTACGATGTTTGGGTTCGGTTCAAAGACAGGTGTCGACCTTCCAGGTGAATCAATAGGTATCCTGAGAGATTCGAAGGACTGGAGTGATGTTGATTTCGCGACGATAGCCTTTGGCCAGGGTGTTTCGGTTACAGCCATACAATTAGTCACGGCGATGTCCGCCATAGCAAACGACGGCGTAATGATGAAGCCGCATGTCGTTCGCTGTATGGTGGATAAAAATGGCAGCGTGGTGAAGGAATTTGACCCTGTAGCGGTAAGGCGGGTTATATCTCCTGAGACCTCACGTAGAATTACGCACATCCTTACCGATGTGGTGGAAGGGGGAACCGGGGGGAATGCCCGCATAGTCAACCTTTCTGTGGCGGGTAAGACCGGCACCTCCCAGAAGTTCGATTTCGATCTGGGATGTTACTCGGCCAAAAAAGTGGAAGCCTCTTTCATCGGGTTCTTCCCTGCCGAAGATCCCCAGATGGTAATTCTTGTTATGCTGGATGAACCGGAGATTCATAGATGGGGGGGAGCTGCTGCCGCGCCGGTTTTCAAGAATGTTTCGGAACAGATATTGAGATGCTCCAATAAAAGTATGGAGCTGAAGGAGCTTGCCGCTGACGAAAACAGTGAAACGGCAAGAATAATCCAGGCGTCGATTGCCACGAAAACAATCTATCATGATAAGGAAGTTGATGAATCGGTTATCCCCGATTTTGAGGGTATGTCAATAAGGGAGGTTTTAAGGATTTCGCAAAGCAGAGGAATAGACGTAAAAATTGCGGGGAGTGGCTGGGTTGTGAGTCAGAATCCGGCCCCGGGTGTCCGGATAGAGGAGAATCTGCCCTGTTACGTCCTTTTTAACAGGGGTGCCTGAGAATGGGGTCGCGCGGTATGAAACTTTCGCGTCTGCTGAGAGGAATAGATGTCCTGGAGGTATCGGGAGACATTTCCGGGGATGCATCTGATATTTGCTACGACTCCAGGAAATGTGGAGAAAGGTCCGTCTTTGTTGCGATTACCGGCGCCGAGTTCAACGGCCACGATTTCGTGCGTGAGGCGGTGAAAAGGGGAACGGGATATATCGTCTATGATGAAGAAAAGCCTTTCACTGAACCTGGTGTTGTCTTCATAAGGGTGAAAGACAGCCGTCTGGCGCTGGGCAGACTGGCGAAAAACTTTTATGGCAATCCCTCCCGCGATCTATGCCTGATAGGTGTCACAGGGACAAATGGAAAAACGACGGTAGCCTATTTCCTGGAGTCCATTTTAGAATCTGCCGGGTTTCGCACGGGAGTTACAGGGACGGTAAATTACAGATATGGAGGTAATATATTCCCCGCTTCGCACACAACACCCGAGTCTCTCGACCTTCACAGAATGCTGAGAGAAATGGTTGACGCGGGAGTGACGCACGTTGTGATGGAGGTTTCGTCTCACGCGATCGACCTGAAAAGGACCTATGGGTGCGAGTATGATATCGGAATATTTACGAATCTCTCCCGGGAGCATCTCGACTATCATCACACAATGGAAGAATATTTTATGGTGAAGAAGAGATTTTTTACTGATGTGCTCAGTGGGAGCGTGGCAGTCGTTAACCGTGATGATCCGTGGGGTGCAAGGCTCCTTGGCGAAATAAAAACGCCGTCGGTCACATTCGGCGTGGGGGAATTGTGTGATGTGTCGTCCACAGATTTTGCCTTTTCCATGGGTGGAATAAACGCGAATATAAAAG
The DNA here is from genome assembly GCA_964610735.1 of uncultured Syntrophaceae bacterium. Classification (GTDB taxonomy): domain Bacteria; phylum Desulfobacterota; class Syntrophia; order Syntrophales; family UBA2210; genus UBA2210. Next base: position 4,428 of record CAZSYH010000005.1, read on the forward strand.
GCCCGGATGGTGTATTCCCGGTATCTTCCGCCATGGTCGGAAAATTCAATCTCTACAACATCCTCGCGGCGGCGGCGACTGCAATGTCGCTCGGGATACCGGAGGAATATATCCGGTCCGGCATAGGAGAGCTGGAGACCGTTCCCGGTCGTCTGGAAAAGGTAAGTAAACCTGGTGAGCCCTCGGTATTTGTGGATTATGCTCATACCGGAGACGCCCTGGAAAAGGTGCTCGAAAATCTGTCTGACTTTAAAGAGGACAGGATCATAACGGTTTTTGGGTGTGGAGGTGACAGAGATCGTACGAAGAGGCCTGTTATGGGGAAAATCGCGGTAACGTTAAGTGACCTGGCCATAATTACTTCGGATAATCCGAGGACGGAAGATCCCTCAAAAATCATGAATGAGATAGAAGCGGGGATTGGCACCGATTCAAAAAGATACTTTCCTGAGAATATCATCAATGGCTTCAATGAAAAAGGTTATATGATTATCGCTGACCGGCGAACTGCTATAAACCTGGCAGTATCTATTGCCGGCGAATCGGATATCGTACTGGTCGCGGGGAAGGGACATGAGGATTACCAGATCATGGGAACCAGGAAGTTTCCTTTTGATGACAGGGTAGTTGTCAGGGAGGCCCTTTCCAGTCGCAGGTCGGGAGGTGCGCGTTGAAAGGCATAAAATCCCCCGTACTGAAGACTAAAGAGATAATAGCGGCAACAGGAGGAACCCTTGTCAGGGAGACTCCTGGAGGTGCGTTCGAGGGATTATCCACAAATTCAAGAGATGTGATCAAAGGCAACCTCTTTATTCCTCTCACAGGGGAGAGATTTGACGGGCATGATTTTATACCGGATGCGATAAAAAACGGTGCGTCGGGTCTGCTCGTTCGAAGAGGGGGGGAAGAGATAATCAGAAGAGTCCCCGATGATGTTTCCGTGGTTCTTGTTGACGATACCCTGCGCGCGCTGGGCGATATAGCCAATCTATGGAGAAACAAGTTCAAAATCCCTGTTGTAGCGGTAACGGGAAGCTCCGGTAAGACGACAACGAAAGAGATGATAGCCACGGTGGCGAGGCTTTCAGGGAATGTCTTAAAGAGCAGGGGGAATTATAACAATCTTGTGGGGCTTCCCCTCAGCCTGCTTGAAATGAACTCCGAACATGAAATGGCTGTAGTTGAGATGGGAACCAGCCGGAGGGGTGAGATAGAAAGACTTACAGCCATTGCCGAGCCGGATATCGGCGTTATCACTAATATCGGGCCGGCCCATCTGGAGGGATTCGGGTCTGTGGATGTAGTCATGGAGGAGAAGGGGGATCTCTTTTCCAATATGAGGGATAACGGTGTGGCGGTTATCAACAGAGACGATGAATTTTCAAGGATACTGGCAGACCGGTGGATGGGAAGAAACATCAGTTTCGGTATCGATGAGAATGCGTTTGTCCGTGCTGAAAGCATCTTTATGAGGGGTGAGCGGGGAGTTAGTTTTACCTTGGAGATGGGAGGGACAGGCAAAGGTGTCGATATGACCGTTGTCGGCAGACATAATATATACAATGCCCTGGCCTGCGCGGCTGCCTGCCGGGCCATGGATATTGGATACGATATGATTTGTAACGGATTGTCGGCATTTAGACAGATACAGGGCCGCATGGACGTTCACAGGCTGAAGAGTGGGAGTTTCATTATCGATGATACCTACAACTCCAATCCTGCATCGGCAATGGAGGCCCTCAAGGCATTGAGCGATTTAAAGGGAAACAATGAGAGCATTGTTATTTTCGGAGATATGCTTGAACTGGGAGTGGAGGCTGAAAAACTGCACGAAGAGATTGGAATAGCTATGTCTGATACCGGCGTGGGCAGCATATTTCTCAGAGGAGATTTCGCGGGATCTGTGGCGAGGGGCGCCATAGAAGAAGGGTTCAGGGAAGACCGCATATATTTTATCGAGACACCGGAAATGGTGATAGAAGCGCTCCATTCATTGCTGCGCGAAGGAGACTGGATACTGGTAAAAGGATCGAGAAGCATGAAAATGGAGGAATTTCTCCAGGTAATAATAGAGGAGTTCGGTTAAGTAATCATATCTGAATAGGAAGCTATACATTACGGCATCTTGGGGTTTGACCGGGAGAATTTATAAATGATCTACCACTTCTTATATCCATTCAGCGATACATATTCCTGGCTTAATGTGTTTCGCTATATAACCTTCAGGACGATATACGCCACGATAACCGGTTTGACCATTTGTTTTGTCCTTGGGCCATGGGTGATTAATAAACTCCGGTCTATCGGCATAGAACAGCCTATCCGCGGTGACGGTCCCGGCTCTCATCTTTCAAAAGAGGGTACACCCACGATGGGCGGCATCCTTGTCATCTTTTCTGTTGTTGTGTCAACCCTCCTCTGGGCAAAACTCAATGTGGGCTATGTATGGATTATTCTCATGGTAACGGTGGGATTCGGTCTTATCGGTTTCTGGGATGATTACCAGAAATTGTCAAACAGAAGCAGCAGGGGGGTTCCGGGAAAACTCAGGCTTGCCGCGGAGATTATGATAGCGCTTTTTGTGAGTATTGTTCTTTACATGAACCCGGATTTCAGCTCGAATCTCACAGTGCCATTTTTTAAGACCATTCTTCCTGATCTTGGCTGGGGTTATGTAATCTTTTCTACGTTTGTTATTGTAGGGGCGGCAAACGCGGTAAATCTTACGGATGGTCTGGACGGTCTTGCCATAGGTCCGGCAACGATATGCTTCGGGACCTATCTTCTTTTTGCCTATTTTGCCGGGAATATAAAGTTGTCCGGATATCTCCAGCTATCCTATGTGGCGGGAGTGGGGGAGCTTGCGGTCTTTTGCGGCGCAATGGTTGGGGCCGGAGCCGGTTTCCTCTGGTACAATACCTATCCAGCTCAAATATTCATGGGAGATGTGGGGTCACTCTCTCTGGGCGGCGCTCTGGGTACTATAGCCGTTCTCACAAAACAGGAGATACTCCTTGCGATAGTAGGAGGCATATTTGTAGTTGAGACCATTTCGGTCATCTTCCAGGTAGGTTGGTTCAAGGTGTCTAACGGGGACCGCATGTTCAGGATGGCGCCTATACATCACCACTTTGAGTTGAAGGGATGGGCGGAGCCTAAGGTTATTGTGCGTTTCTGGATCATTTCCATTATCCTCGCGCTTATCGCCATAAGTACTTTGAAGTTGAGGTAATGGGGGACAGTTTTGGGTAAATGTTTATGAATCTTAGTGGAAAGAGAATTCTGGTAATCGGTCTGGGCCGAACCGGTGTGGCGACGGCCGGATTCCTGCTTGATAAGGGTGCCAGGGTTATGATTGCCGATGAAAAACCTGTCTCTGAGCTTGGAGATGCCGTTGATGTCTTTACGGGGCTGGCAGACGTGGAACTGGGCATCAGGCAGGATGATACAGATGTTCTTTCACGAACAGACATGATTGTGCCTTCACCGGGTGTTCCACCATTCAACACCCTGCTTGTGGAGGGCTTAAGAATGGGAATCCCGATTCTAAGCGAACTGGAACTTGCCTCCGGATATTTGAAAAAACCGGCTATCGCGATTACCGGCACAAATGGGAAAACAACCACGACCAGTCTGCTGGGCAGGATACTGGAACATTGTGGCAAAAAGGTCTTTGTCGGCGGCAATATAGGCAATCCGCTTATATCGTATGTGAACGGCAGGCAGGAGGACGATTACGCGGTGATAGAAGTAAGCAGTTTCCAGTTACAGTGGGTCAGGAATTTTCACCCATTTATCGCTATGATTCTGAACGTAACCTGTGACCACGTCGATTATCATGGATCTTTTGAAGAATACCGCTCTGTTAAGGAAAGGATATTCGCACGCCAGGGAGAAGGGGATCTTGCCATTCTGAATGCCGATGACCCTGTGTCGACGGATCTTTCGAAGGGCCTGCCAGCTGAACATGTCTCATGCTTCAGCTCATCGCAAAGATTGAAAGATGGAATGTTTATTGATGGCGAGTTCTTGAGATACCGCTCTGCCGGACCGGATGAGAAATATCCCATCCGGTCGATAGGATTGAAAGGCGCGCACAATCTGGAAAATGTGATGGCTGCAGTGCTTGCCGCTAGAATGTGCGGGTGTTCGCCTGTGGAGATTATTGATGTGCTGGAGGGTTTTACCGGCATCCCTCACAGGATAGAATTTGCCGGAAGGGTGGATGGTGTAGAATATTACAACGATTCCAAGGGTACAAACGTGGACGCGGTCCACAGGGCACTCGAATCATTCCCCGGGCCGGTTGTGCTCCTTATGGGAGGCAGATACAAGGGCGGGGACTTTGGAATACTTGCGGAACTTGTAAGGGAAAAGGTCAAGATGCTGATCGTCTTCGGTGAAGCCGGAAGAGAGATAGATTCCATCATTGGTGGAATTACGAGGACTGAAATTGCAGGCAACCTGAAAAAGGCCGTCAACATGGCTCGCGACAATTCGTCATCCGGCGACATCGTGCTGCTGTCACCCGGCTGCTCAAGTTTTGATGAATTCAAAAACTATGAGGAGCGGGGGGATGTTTTCAAGGACATGGTTGGTCAAATGGGTCGTCAAAAGGGACAGGGAACATGGGCGAACAGTCTTCATTAACAAGAAACAGGCCGGATATCGCGCTGCTTATTGTTACAATAATCCTGGTTGTCATCGGGACGGTTATGATCTACAGCTCGAGTTCCATAATTGCCATGGAAAAATATGGCGACGGGTACCACTATATCAAGAAGCAGATATTATTTGTCCTGATCGGGTTTGGTGTTATGACAGGAGCATCTAGGCTTCCCTACAGGTATTGGAAAAAAGCGGCTTATCCCGGCGTGCTTATATCCATAGCGCTTCTGTCTCTGGTTCTTATTCCGGGCTTCGGTTTAAAGGCCGGCGGTGCCACCAGGTGGCTTCGCACTGGATATATGTCTTTCCAGGTATCCGAACTTGTGAAGATCATGCTGGTTATATTCCTGTCCCATTATTTTGCGAAGAAGATAGGACACATAAAGGAATTTTCGCGTGTCTTTGTGATCCCGCTGGTCATAATGATGGCAATTGTCGGCCTTGTGCTGTGTCAGCCGGATTTCGGCGCGGCCGTTATCATGGTTGTCGTGTTTATGCTTATGCTCTATCTGGCGGGGAGCAGAATTGTGTATCTTGCCGGTCTCGTGGCGGCTGTAATCCCTGTTGGCGTTGTTCTGATTCTCCATGAAAGTTACCGCATGCAGAGGCTGATGTCGTTCCTTAATCCATGGGAAGATCCATCCAATACAGGTTTTCAGATAATACAATCGTTTATTTCCTTCGGTTCCGGCGGAGCCTTTGGCGTGGGGCTTGGAAACGGAATGCAAAAGCTCTTTTATCTTCCCGAACCGCACACCGACTTCATCCTTTCGGTAATTGCTGAAGAGGGCGGTTTTGTAGGAGTTGTAATCATTATTGTGTTGTTCTGCATCCTTGTCTTTCGTGGTTTCGCGATTTCCTTTAACTGCGCGGACCTGTTCGGAATGCTTCTGGCCTCCGGATTGACCACGGTCATCGCACTGGAGGCGTTTATCAATATGGCGGCAGTTATGGGATTGCTTCCCACAAAGGGGCTGGTACTCCCATTCCTCAGCTACGGTGGCACATCACTGATGATGTGCATGACGGCTGTCGGCATATTGCTGAACATATCTTCCTGTCGGGAACAGAACAGAGGGGAGATGGAAGGCCGGTCTTAGTCGATGCTTATGGAGAAGGGCGTCAGGGTTATTATAGCGGGCGGAGGCACCGGGGGGCATGTATTCCCCGCCGTGGCGATCGCCGTGGAGTTTCTGGAGAGACCGGATGCGCGAGATGTCCTTTTTATAGGAACTGAAAAGGGTCTGGAAGCCAGGGTTCTTCGTGATATGGGATTGACTCTTCGTACGATAAATGTGGAAGGAGTGAAGGGCAGGGGGGCTGCAAAGATGACGGTCAGTCTCCTGAAGATTCCGTGGAGCATAGCACAGTCGGTGTTTATTATACGTGACTTCCGCCCCGATATTGTTCTGGGTGTAGGGGGCTACGCTTCAGGGCCGGCGGTGATAGCAGCTCATTTTATGGGTATAAAAACAGCAATCGCGGAACAGAACGCCCTGCCCGGCCTTACAAACAGGATGCTTGGCAGGTTTGTGGACAAAATATTTCTCTCATTCCCCGATACGGGAAACTGGTTCGCGGACAGTAAAGTTGTTGCTACGGGAAACCCCGTGAGAAGGGAATTTGCGAGGGGCATTAAAAGATCTCGCAATGAAGGGAATAGATTTTCCATCCTTATATTTGGAGGCAGTCAGGGGGCCCGGGCCATCAACCGGGCGGTTGTGGAATCTATGAACTATTTGGAGGACATGCGATGCAGGTTGGTGATTACCCATCAAACGGGTAAGGAAGACTTCGATGAGGTGTCCGCCGCCTATCGAGATCGGGGGGTAAATGCCGAGGTACATCCCTTTATTGTTGATATGTCTTCAGCTTATGGGGCAGCGGATCTCTTGATATGCAGGGCCGGCGCGACATCCATTGCCGAGATAACGGCGACCGGAAAGGCATCTGTGCTTATTCCCTATCCATTCGCGGTCGGGAATCACCAGGAGTTGAATGCCCGCGTGCTGACTGATGCGGGCGCGGCCGAAATGATCCTCGAGGACGGGCTTGATGGGAAAAGCCTTGCCGGGGTCATCAGGAGGCTTGCCGGCAGTCCGGAGACGATAGGAAGGATGGAAGAGAAATCTGGAAAACTGGGCAACGTGAAGGCGGCGGCACACATCGTGGATGAATGCATGATCATGCTGGACAGGGGACCGTTGACAGGGGTTGGAGGAGTCTGATGTACAGAAGGGTGAAGAACATACATTTTGTCGGGATAGGCGGTATCGGTATGAGCGGCATTGCCGAGGTCCTCCTGAATCTCGGGTACAAGATCAGCGGGTCCGATCTGGAACATACCGATATCACATCGAGGCTGGAATCACTCGGAGCCCGGATATTCCACGGCCACAGACCGTCAAACCTCACGGATGCCGATGTGGTTGTGAAATCGACAGCCATCGGCGAAGACAATCCCGAGGTAATGGAGGCCCACAGCCGGAATATTCCGGTTATCCCAAGGGCCGAGATGCTGGCCGAACTGTTGAAGATGAAATATTCCATAGCAGTGTCTGGCTGTCATGGCAAGACTACAACAACTTCCATTATTTCAACGGTGCTTGCGCATGGTGATCTTGATCCTACGATGGTGATAGGGGGTAGACTGGACAGCATAGGAAGCAACGCACGATTGGGGGAGGGCGAATTTATTGTTGCCGAGGCCGATGAGAGCGACGGTTCTTTTCTCCATCTGAATCCGTATATCGCAGTGATTACGAATATAGATCGCGAACATCTGGATTATTATCCGGGAATAGGGGAGATCAAGTATGCCTTTCTCCAATTTGCCAACTCGGTTCCCTTTTACGGGTCGGTCATATTATGCGGTGATTGTGACAATGTGAGGGATATCCTGCCGAGGATAAAGAGAAAAGTCGTTACCTATGGGGTGGATAACGAAGCCGATTTCAGAGCGATCGATATATCCTTCAGCGGGCTGACATCACAGTTTACTCTCTACCACAGGGAAACCCTTCTCGGAAAAGTGGAGATGCAGGTTCCGGGCCTGTTCAATGTATACAATTCTATGGCCGCTGTGGCGGTGGCTCTGGAACTCGGTATGAAATTTTCCACGATACAGGAGGGGTTGAGTGCTTATAAGGGCGTGCACCGTCGACTGGAGACCAGGGGACAGACCGGTGGTGTCACGGTGGTTGATGATTATGGGCATCATCCGACGGAGATAAAGGCGGTGCTGGCAGCCGCGAAGAATGCATGGGAAGGCAGGCGGCTGGTCGTCGTGTTTCAGCCTCACCGCTATACACGCACCAAGGCCCTGTTTGATGAGTTCCTGAATTCCTTTGACGACGCCGGGGTGTTGATTTTGACGGACATATATGCCGCGAGTGAGAAGGAGATAAAGGGCGTTCATTCCATGAACCTTTGCAAAGGCATAAAGGACAATGGCCATGGTAATGTCACGTACCTGTCGGGTTTTAAGGAGATTGTCGATCACCTGTGTGCCATAGTGAAACCGGGTGATGTGGTCATGACGCTGGGGGCGGGAGATGTGTGGAAGATAGGAGAGGAGCTGCTGGGAAGACTTGGATGCCAGGAGTAGAGACCGGGGATCAGGGATTAGGGATTAGGGATCAGGGATCAGGACGGATGATTATAGACAGACAATTCAGGGACAAGATAGGCGGCATGGTCACCGGAAAGGTGCTCTTCGATGAGCCGATGTCTGAGCACACCTCCATGGGTGTCGGAGGCAGGGCTGACGCGCTGATCTTTCCCGATACTGTCGGTGAATTAAAAACGCTGGTTTCTTTTTTCCTTAGAGAAAAGGTTTCTTTCCTCCCTGTCGGAAACTGTACGAATCTTATCGTGAGAGATGGTGGTTACAGAGGGGTGCTGATTTCCCTGGAGGCGCTTCGAAGGCTGGAGATAAGGGACCAGAATCTCCCCCGTAGATCTACTCTGAAAGAAGAATATGCCGGCAGTGTCTGCTTTTATGCCCAGGCCGGGGTTTCACTCTCCGGCATTGTTGAGTTTTCGATCAGGGAAGCTCTATCAGGGATGGAATTTTGTGCCGGGATACCGGGCAGTGTCGGAGGTGGTCTGAAAATGAATGCCGGCGCGTGGGGAAAGGAGTTAAAGGATGTAGTGAAATCGGTTTCCATTATCGATGCCGGCGCGAAGACAAGGGAGATAGAGAGAAAAGACCTGCCGTTTGAGTACAGAAATCTCGATCTTCCCAAAGGGACAATTATTACAGGTGCCGACTTCCACCTTGCAAGAGGAGACAGAAATGAAATTCAGGGAAAGATTTCAGACATTATGGCGATGCGCAGAGAAAAACACCCTTTGTTATATCGAAGCGCGGGTTCCGTGTTCAAAAACCGTCCCAACTGTCCGGCAGGAAAAATGATTGAAGAGGCGGGGCTTAAGGGTCTTAAGGCAGGGGACGCGGAAATATCCGAAAAGCACGGGAATTTCATTGTGAATAGAGGCAACGCGAAAGCAGGCGATGTTATCGCCCTAATTGATACAATCCAAAATAAAATTTTGGGTGAGAAAGGAATTCTTCTTGAAAAAGAGTTAAAGATCATAGGGGAGGATCTATGAAAAAACCCCTTGAAAGAATCCCTTCGCCGAAGAAGAACAGGCTGAAACGGCGATCAGGAGTGATCTCGGGCGAAATTTTCAGGACACTTGCCATTGTCGGTGTTGCCGGCCTGCTGGCCTTTTTCATGGTGTACGCATATAATTTTGCCATGTGTGCCAATTATTTCCAGTTGAAAAACACCATCGTCAGGGGTTGCGACAAGGTCAGCAAGGAGAGGATTGTTGAACTTGCGGGGATATTACCCTCTATAAATGTCCTGACTGTGAATTCCGGGAAGATGGCGCGAGGCATAGAGGATGATCCGTGGATCAAGAATGCCTCTGTCGGAAGGGAATTTCCAGACAGGCTGGTTATTGAGGTTGTTGAGAGAGATGCCTTCGCTCTCCTTAAAAAGGACAAAGACCTGTATGCTGTGGATCGTGGTGGAGAGGTGTTTAAAAAGTTTGAAGCGGGCGACCGAGTAAACGCTCCAGTGCTCACAGGGTTCTACAGAAATGGAATAGTAAGAAAAAGTCTGCTGGAGAAGGCCTTTGAATTTCTTGACTATCTTTCTGAAGGAGACAATTTCCCGAGAGCATGGAATGTATCGGAGATTTATGTAGATGACCTGTATGAGTTTTCTGTTGTTACGGATAATCACCTGTTTTTGAATCTCGGTTTTGGAGATTACGGGAAAAAGTTGAAGAGGCTGAAGAGGGTTATGATGGATCTGGCGCGAAGAAATCCGGATGGGGCGTCTTTGAGCATTGATCTCGTAGATTGCAGCAGGATTGTAGTTCAGCGTGGAAATGTTTTCAGTCCGAAAAGTCCGATAGAAGATCACAAGACAGAGATATGATGTCGGAGAGGATGGATGGATGGCAAAAAGGGAAAATATCGTAGTAGGGCTGGACATAGGAACAACCAAAATATGTGCCGTTGTCGGTGAGATCACAAATGCCGGAATAGATATAATCGGGCTTGGCACTCATCCGTCAAGCGGTCTTCGGAAAGGTGTAGTCGTTAATATTGACAACACCGTGGATTCAATAAAGAGGGCTGTGGAAGAGGCGGAATTGATGTCGGGATGTGAGATAAGGTCCGTTTTTGCGGGTATTGCCGGGAGTCATATAAAGGGACTGAACAGTTATGGCATTGTGGCGGTCAAGGGCGGTGAAGTTGATGAATATGACGTAAAGAGAGCGTTGGAGGCGGCCAAGGCGGTTGCTATTCCTCTGGACAGGAGGATAATTCACATACTGCCTCAGTATTATATAGTTGACGATCAGGATGGAGTAAAAGAACCCATAGGGATGTCGGGGGTCAGGCTTGAAGCCAAGGTTCATGTTGTTACCGGAGCGATTACGTCCATACAGAATATAATGAAGTCAATTAATCGAGTGGGTCTGGATGTGAACGACATCATTCTGGAACCCCTGGCCTCCAGCGAAACGATTCTCAGTCAGGATGAAAAGGAACTGGGCGTTGCCCTGATCGATATCGGTGGCGGTACCACTGACATAGCGGTGTTTGCCGGGGGAAGCATTCAGCATACCGCTGTCCTGCCTCTGGGGGGCAATTACGTTACCAGTGATATATCTGTGGGACTGCGGACTCCGGTGCTGGAAGCTGAAAAGATAAAGATAAGGTATGGCTGCGCATATACTCCGCTGATACCCCAGAATGAAATCATAGAGGTCCCAAGTGTGGGTGGAAGAAGTCCGAGAAATATTTCAAGGCAGGTGCTGGGGGAGATCATTGAGCCGCGCATGGAAGAGATTCTCAGTCTCGCGCAGAGAGAAATTGTCAAATCGGGTTATGACGATTTATTGGCTGCAGGTGTTGTGCTTACAGGGGGGACAGCAACCCTTGGAGGGATAACGGAACTGGCGGAGCAGATATTTAACACCCCGGTAAGGAAGGGATATCCCATGGGTGTGGGAGGTATTACAGATATAATTAATAACCCGATGTATGCGACGGGAGTGGGTCTGGTTGTTCATGGAAGTAAAGACCACTCTGATTATGCCGTAAAGAAAAGTGAAAAGAATATACTGGGGAACCTGACAAAAAAAATAAAAAGATGGTTCAACGATTTTTTCTGAGAAGGGAGGGTATTAACATGTTTGAATTAGTAAAAGGTAACGCTAAAAGCAACACAGCAAAGATCAAGGTTATAGGTATCGGAGGTGGCGGAGGAAATGCCGTTAATATGATGATGACCTATAATCTCAAAGGTGTGGATTTCATCGTGGCAAACACGGATTCCCAGGCTATGGTGGCGTCAAAAGCTCCGATAAAAGTACAATTGGGCGCGGAGATTACAAAGGGTCTTGGCGCAGGATCGGATCCTGAAGTGGGTAAGAAGGCGGCTATTGAATCCCAGGACAAGCTGAGGGAACTCCTGGATGGAGCTGATATGGTTTTCGTGACGGCAGGTCTTGGCGGAGGTACCGGAACCGGTGGCGCACCGATTGTGGCGGAAATCGCGAAAGAACTGGGGGCGCTCACTGTCGCGGTAGTCACAAGACCGTTTCAGTTTGAGGGAAAGAAACGGGAGAGACAGGCGGAGGAAGGCCTCACAGAATTGAAAAAGGTGGTTGATACGCTTATTGTAGTTCCTAATCAAAGGCTTCTGAGCATCAGTGGGAGAAATATGTCTTTTTCTGATGCGTTCAAAAAGGCTGACGATATTCTCTACAACGGAGTTAAAGGAATTTCCGACCTTATTATGGTTCCCGGTCTGATCAATCTTGATTTCGCTGATGTCAAGAATGTCATGTCCGAGATGGGACTGGCTCTTATGGGTACCGGTGTGGCCAGTGGTGATAACAGGGCTGTTGAAGCCGCGCAGAAGGCGATTTCCTCTCCCCTGCTGGAAGAAAACTCTATTCAGGGGGCTCGGGGTATACTTCTCAACATAACAGGCGGACCCAATATAACACTTTTTGAGGTAAATGAGGCGTCATCTCTGATACAGGCCGAGGCTCACGAAGACGCAAACATTATATTCGGAATGGTTGTCGATGATAATATGGAAGACGAGGTACGTATTACCGTCATTGCAACAGGATTCGATTCAAACGGCTGGAATGGTGAAAGAGTTTCTGAAATTCCCAAAATACCGAGTTTAAACGACAGAAGAAGAGACGATCTGTCAATCCCTACTTTTAAAAGAAACCGGGACGATAAGACAGGAGAGAAGCCTGTTGTTATCAGGATGGGAATGATAAATGATGATGACAATCCGGATTTTGAAACCCCTGCCTTCCTCAGGAGACAGGCAGATTAGGAGGCTGTATAAAAGTTCGTAGATGCTGAATGTCAAGAGAAGTCAATGGTGAAGAGCTGCCGGGGTTTGGAAATCCGGCAGAAAACCATGGAGTTGACGGAGGGATGCTGCCAGATAACCGGGAAAGTTTCCGATTGTCTCCTCACTGCTGTTGTATCTTAAAAAGACGAACAAAATACCGCCATGCCTTCTTCAGCAGAAGGCGAGAATAACGGACCCCTTCCGGGCCCGCCAGCAATGCACCCAGTCCCAGCATTACCCAGCTCAGGGCGTATAGCGCTATTCCCAGGTAGAGGAAGAATTCGTCGTGTTTGTTTATGGCTATGGCATTACATGCCACCACAGCCCCCCAGCCAAGCGGCTGATTTGTTGTCAGCAGTATTATTCCTATCCAGAACCTGAGGCTGAACTTTATGTTTCCTTCACCCTGCGGAGGCGCATGGTTCCTCATCCTTTTCCCCTATACGTCAAAAGATTCTCCCTCTTTCGGTGCAACGCATATGGTGGAGGAGCCTTTCCTTTCTAATATAGCCTGTGCCGTCTTAAGTTTATTGTCTATATCATCGTCTGTTTGATCAGGGTCATGGTGAAACAGGTACAGGGTTTTTACCCTGGCCCTGTCGGCCAGCTCCACCACCTGAGTTATCGATGAATGTCCCCATCCGATTTTCTCTTCATATTCCTCATCTGTGTATGTACAGTCGGTTATCAATACATCGGTATTTGCGACAAAGTCTGTCAGCTTGTTTACATAGTTTTCGCTGTAGAGTCTGTTGGAATCCGGGCACATTTCATTGTCCGTGACATAGCAGATAGACCTGCCCCCGTAGTTCAGGCGGTACCCAAGGCATTGACCCGGGTGATTCAGAAACATTGTTTGTATCTTTATTGCGTCTATGTCGAATCTTTCTTCTCCCAGATTATGGAAGGATACCGCTGCGGCGAATTCCTTTATATTTATGGGAAAATATACGCCGTCCATTAGCCCTGCTATCAATTCACGCATGGACATGCCACCATTGAGCGGGCCACAGATCTCAAGCTCGTTTCCCTTCGTATACAAAGGCGAGAAGAAGGGGAGGCCGTTTATATGATCCCAGTGAGGATGCGATATAAATATCATGGCCTTTGTGGGCTTACTTTTTTTGGATATGAGATAATTTGACAGTTCTTTTATCCCGGTTCCGGCGTCGAAAATGAAAAGATTATTCTTTGGGAATTTAATGCTTACACAGGATGTATTCCCCCCGTACCTCACTGTCTTTCGCCCTGGCACCGGCAGAGTCCCGCGTACACCCCAGAAGCTCACTCTGATATCTTCTTTCATAAGTTGTTTGTGTTTTTTGTTCATAATATTCCCACCAGAGTAAATTTCGCCATATAATTCATTATCGGATTGTGAACTAAATTAACGTTTGCTTCTCTCATGATTTTTTGTTTGTGTCAAAACATTTTGCTGAAATTTTTAAAAATCACTGCGCTCACGGGTGGCTTCATTGATTCGTATATCGAAATGCTTTCAGATTCAGCCCCAGTTCCATACCGTCTTTCAGACGAACCAGGGATTGTGATAAGCGCGCCTCTCCGGCATGTTTGCACAACATTTCGCCCAGCTTGCCTTTGATGATATAGGCAACCGACAGTATATTGTCCAGGTTTTCCAGCTCGTTCAGTAGTCGGGCGGCTGTTTTGGGTCCTACTGTAGGGACTCCGGTTATGTTGTTCGTTGTGTATCCCGTAAGTGCTAAGAAATCCACCACTTGATCCGGTTGTACGTGCAGTTTTTCCTTTACGTATGCCTGATCCATATCCAGTCTCTGGAAATGGTCACGCACCACTATCAGATCTGAAACAAGCTGCAGAAACATCCTGTCTGTCGAGAGTATGACGGCATTTCCGCTTCGGGATGCCACCTTGCAGGCCAATGTAGCTATAATATCGTCTGCTTCCAGGTTAGAAAAATACACGGAGGGGACACCGATCTCCAAAAACGTGTCCCTGAACCGGTTCATCTGTGCGTTCAGGGCTTCGGGCATGGGTGAACGACCGGCCTTGTATTCGGGATAGAGACTATGTCGCCAGCTCGGTTCGTGTCCGTCAAAAACACAGATTGCGTGTGTGGGTCGGCATTCTCGCAGAGCACGTTGAAGGGAATGGAGGCTTGTTTTCAGTGCGTCATCCACGCGGTCCGGTCCGTCATCTCCCGGTTGCGCGGCATACACGCGGCGAATAAGGTTTAGGGCGTCTATCAGTAAAAGTCTTATTTTCATGTTCTCTTGGACTCTTAATCTGTGGGTGGTCTGTTCAGACTATCGGCGAACACCCGATACCTTCTCGCCTCCCTTTCGTTTCCCATGGCAGTGTAGATCTGCTCTACCTTTCTGAAATGGTTTCCCCTCCCTGCCGGGTCTTCATCAACCAGCGAAAGATATATCTCCAGTATCTGCGCTGAATGATCTCCGAGTTCCGTGGAGATATCAGCGTATTTTTGTTTGATGAAAGGGTCGACCCTCGCACCGCAGCCGCGGCATTGCGACATTATCTCGCTGTACAGATCAAGGGCTTCTTTCTTTTTCCCCAGTGCTTCATATGTTGCCGCCAGAGACAGGGCTGTGTGCTCATCCCGGCCATGAGACTCGAGGAGATCCAGGTAGAAAGACTCCGCGTCCTGATGTCTTCCGGACCGGTATAGTGATTCGCCTCTGAGATGCAGTAGGGGCGCTGAATCCAGCATTTCTACCGGACAGGAGAAGAGCAGGTTATCGGCTTCATCGAACTTTTTCATTGTCCACAAGGTCTCGCATAAGAGCTGATATCCATGTATGGAATCTGGATGGTTTTTGATAAATTGTTCAAGAAGCAGGAGGGCATCCTCGTATCTTTTCAAGTTCAGGTATGCAGTGGCCAATTCAAGGGAGATCAGACTATCCGGCTGGTTTTCTTCCAGCGCCTGCGACAACTTTATTACCGCCAGTTCATATTCACCCCGGTTCAGAGCCACATATCCTGTTATGAACGTGTTTCCATAACCCCGGTAGGCATCTTGGACCTCGTCCGGCAGCGCGCCGCACAGAGCGGTAAAATATTCGCGCTCCTGTGTGTGCCATTCCCGGTTTTTTGCCTTATTCTCCTGGGTTTGAACCCAGGGGGCTTCCATATTCTCCCCTGCGATCTTGTCCTGAGTCTTGCCGAGCAATTGTTCGATTTCAGCAATAAGCTCAGGATCTTCCGTCAGTTCCAGCGCGAGATGGAGTAGTTCTGACGCGCCTTCATGGTCTCCGGATTCTCTCAGCAATTCCCCATTCTGTTTATGCCGCAGGGCCAGCGCTTCACTGCTTCTGATCACTTTTTCCCGGAGGCGATTTTCAAGCTCCGTATCTTCCGAACCTCTCTTGCTCATCTTGGCCAGAGCAGTTTCATACTCAAGCCTGGCTGCCCCGTATTCCATGATCTCGAAGAAACTGTCTCCCTTTTGTTCATATTCTTCGGGGGTTTTACCTGAAAATATCTTCAAAAATCCCATTCAGTTGCCTCCTTCAGTTCCCTGCTTCTCTCCCCTGATTACGACAAATGAGCCTTCGCCGTATCCCTTCTTTACTATTTCCGTATGGTCTATATCCTTCAGATCACGGAAGATTGTCTGGGTAAAGGCAAAATTTCCGAACCCTGCGCCTGTCATGAGAAAAACAATCTCGTCCGCTGAATAAAAAGATGCCTCCCTGTAAAACTTGTTTTCAGCTTTATACCTTTCATATTTCTTTCCGACAGGGCTGATGCGATCGACAAAACCGATCAAAAGTGCGCCGCCCGGCTTCAGTATCCTGTATGCCTCACGCAGAGCGGTCTTTACATCGTTCAGGAAACAGATTGCCGTGACCATCAGTGCGAAATCAAACCGGTCATTATCAAATGGAAGATCTTCGGCAACACCTTCATGAACCTCTATACCTCGTTTTATGGCAATCTCAGCCATTTTCAGGGACGGGTCAATTCCAAGCCTGATGCCGAGTGGAACAGCGAATCTTCCGGAGCCCACACCTATCTCGATGCTTTCTCCCCCTGCCGGCAGCAATTCTTTCACAGCCCGTAACTCGGCCTCATACACGAACCGGTTTTCCTCAAACCACTCCTCGTATTCATCCGTATGTGTTTCAAATGGTACCTTCGTCACCATGTGCTTTGCCTTGCCTTGTTCCACAAAATACTCCGATTCCTTGTCTCCGGTTTCTCTATATGTCGATTATCAGCCCCGCGCCTCCCTCAGTATATGTATCGGGATATAATGATTTTATTTTTGCCTTGAACTGGGTGCAATGGGTGGCACATACCACTGGTATTCCCTTCAGCAGTTTAAATTCGTTAAAGCCGTGCAGACCGCCTATAAGAGCATGGATTTTTCCATATGTGGAAGCTGCTTCCAGTATATTTTTTACACCCGGGTGAGAACAACCGGATATTACAACCTGTCCCTTATCCGTGTTGACAACAAGTGATTGTTCAATCTCGCCACCGTAGGGTACTTGTTCAGACCCCTGAAGCTCTCCTGTTGAGAAGATTCCTTCGCAGATTTCCATCGGTTCTTTCACCGTTATAATCTCCCTGGCCGAATCTGGTGGGATGCTGTACGACGAAGGGATGTACAGACTGACGTTGCTGTTTTCTTTGAGAAAATCCGCTAGTCCTCCTGTGTGATCCCAGTGGGCATGAGAGATTACAACTATCTCGATAGATTCCGGATCAATATTAAGGGTCTTCATATTGCCGAGGAGTATGGCGCCCTTTGCCCCCGTATCAAAGAGTATCGTTTTGTCGTATGCTTCCACGAGACAGGCAAATCCCCAGTCGGGGATAAGATCCTTTTTTGATGTTTCATTATCGTAGATAATTGTGATTCTCATACATCTCCTCCTATATATGGCAAGTATGTCTGTGAATTCAAGGGATTCTGGTGGCACCTAATTTGCGGGATTCCCAATATTTTTCCTACGTATAATCTTTTTATCTTCAGTGGTCAATGTGGAAAAGTAGTTTGTGGACAGGATTAAAATGTGTGGATAGCGGTTGCCTTGAAGGAGACAAATATGCGGGTTCCTTCCTCGAGTCGGAGGTCAAGCAGAGCGCCCTTTGTAACCAGGGACTTGAATGTGATGTTTTCCACCATAATGCCTGCTTCGTAATATAATCCACGATCGGATATTTCGGTTATATTTCCCGCGAAGGAGTTTCTCATGCTTGAAGTTAATTCCTCTCGACTGAGGACAATGTCTTCCGGTCTGATCGCTATGTACCCTTTGCCGTTCAAAGGTTTTACGCTCAACTCTATCTCCAGGTTTCCCGTAAACGCCGTTGTTTCTCGAAACTGCGCGGCGAAGAGATTCTTCATGCCTACAAAGTCTGCAACAAAGGTGGAATCCGGGCGTTTGAATATGTCTTCCATCGTTCCTGCCTGTATGATTTTTCCATTGTTCATTATCGCCGCCCGGTCCGATAGTGAGAGCGCTTCCGCGAAATCGTGTGTAACCATGAGAAACGTGACATTGGAATCCCTGTGCAGTTTCTTGAGCCCCGCCCTGATCTCCTCTCTGAATCCGGGGTCCAGTGCCGAAAGAGGTTCGTCAAGGAGTAGAATTTCCGGGTCCACCATCAGTGCCCTTATAACGCTATCCGCTCATCCCGGCATTTGCCGGATGAACCAGATATTCACTACATGGTCTAACCCTAAAGGCAGCTCTGATACTGAACGCGTGATGAGAACTATCAAAGAATTTCCTCTGAAAATTTTCCCTTGACAATAGAACGATCGTTCTATTATGTCTTTATGCTTCTGGACGTATTGATCCGCCCAAAGCGAGGAAGACATGCCATTGTCAGTCGCTGTTTATCAGCCCCGCCACCCGCAAGATTCTGATTATTACCATTGCATAGAGGATTATTTTGAAACCTTTGTACAGTGCTATGACGAGCAATTCTCACGGCAGTATGGATTTTGGCGGCCTTATGTTGAGCAGGTGATCTACCGTTATCTGGATTGCGGCGATCTGCAACACGGTTTTGCCCGTGTGAAATGCAAAGACTGCGGCCACGAAAACCTCCTGGCATTCTCCTGCAAGCGCCGTCACTTCTGCCCTTCCTGCCACCAGAAACGGTTGTGGAATTCGGAGAATGGCTCTGTGTAGATGTCCTAAAAAAGATACCCCATCGTCATTTCATATTCAGCATCCCGAAGATCCTCCGCCGGTACTTTCTTTATGACCGAAAACTTCTCGCCGTCCTCAGCCGCTGAGCTTGGGAATCAATGAAGGTTTTTCTCCAGAATGCGGTTCCTGAAAATAATCTCATACCCGGCGCTGTCATCGCCATGCAGACCTTCGGTGACCTCCTAGGGTTCAATCCTCACTGCCACATACTTCTGACGGAGGGATGTTTTTACGGGGACAAGGGGATGTTCAGAGTCTTGCCGCCGTTAGAGCTTAAGAAGCTGGAGGCCATTTTCCGGCACAAGGTATTCAAGATGCTCCTGAAGAAGGGCAAAATCACGGAAGAGGTGGTCAAGATGCTCTCTGCTTGGAAACATTCCGGATTCAATGTCTTCTGCGGTAAAAGAATTTAGCCCAATGACGCAACAGCGATGGAGAATCTAGCGCATTATATCATCCGGGCGTCGTTCTCGCAGGAACGGATGAAATATTTGGAACAGGGGGGGACGGTCGTCTATACGGCCAAGGACAAAAAGACAATCAAGAGCCTCCCGGCATTGGAATGGCTGGCGGCCATGTGTTCCCACATTCCCAACCGTGGTGAGCAGATGGTGAAGTACTATGGCTATTACAGCAACGTCGCTCGCGGAAAACGGAAATAAAAAGGAACAGATGATGTCATCCCCAGCATCATTGAACCAGAGGGAAATTCAAAGGCATTCCGTAAGAACTGGGCAAGGCTGATTCAGAAGATTTATGAAGTTGATCCCCTGGTCTGCCCGAAATGCAAGGGGACCATGCGAATAATCAGCTTTATCGAAGACGTACAGGTCATCCGGGAAATCCTTATGCATTTGGGACTCTGGCTTGTCCGGTCAAGGCCGCCGCCCACGCCCAAAATCCATGACCCTCCAAACATCGAATACGCCACTGCTGATCTCCTAATCCAACCACATTCTGACACTATCGGAGCCTGTCCTCGACCTGATCGGGGAGCGACCCCGAATATACCGGGATGATTACATCCAATCATGATTTTCTAATGCATCTAAAAATATGTGTAATGAAGAAGCTTGCTTGAATTCCGGTTAAATTAACCTTCTTGGCGTCTGATTAGACCAAAAGGTGAGGAGATTTCTCAATAGAACGAATGTTGCCAAATACCTTCAACGGGGTCATCCATACAGCATCCCATATCTTGTGCCTGAAATTTTCTTGACACACAAGAGGTCGCTTAATATACTTCACCCCACAAAAAGGAAGTTCTCAGCAATTAGCAATCTTGAGGTGGGTTTCACCATCAGAATAAACTACTCCATACTGATTATCAAAATCATCTGAAAGGATGTGTTCGTATATCACGAAAGAAAGGAGAAAGCCCTTGAAAAATTCAGCGAAAAGAACCTTTCAAGCCCTCTTGTATATCTTTCTTATTTTTCTGCCTCTCGCCTGCAATGATGGAAACAACCTCGGTTACGAGACCTTTACCGGGACAATCCGGAAAACATCCCAATTCATCACTCAAACCATGGCCGAACAGAACATGGTAGGTTTGAGCATTGCCCTGGTTTCGGATGACCGGATTGCATGGTCAGAGGGATTCGGGTGGGCGGACCGGGAGAACGGTTTGCCGGCGCAGGCGGATACCGCCTATATGCTGGGCTCGGGCTCCAAGACCCTTACCACCTTGGCCCTGCTGCAACTGGTGGACCGGGGCCTCCTTTCTCTCGAGAGCCCGGCCACGACTTACCTCCCTGATTTTCAACTCGCCGCCCGTTATCCGAACCAGATGGGGGATATCACGGTGCGAAGACTTCTGAACCACCATTCAGGAATTCCCGGAGACATATACAACGGCGGATTCGTGGAAATGGCATGGAACCAATGGGGTTGTGACCTTTACATAGACTGGCTTCTCAACTATCTTGTTGACGATTATCCAAGCTACGCTCCGGGGGAAATCTCCGTTTACTGCAATACGGGTTTTGTCCTGGCCGGCGAAATCGCCCTGCGGCTCGGAGGACAGGGCGGAGAGACATTCAACGATTTCATGATCCGGCAGCTTTTCCAGCCCCTAGGGATGGACAACACATCCTTTCGGGTTACCCCAGGAAACATGGCCGTGGGGTATATAGGCGGTGAGCCGATCCCGCCTGCCGAGGCAAACTGTGTATTCGCGGCCACAGGAGGTGCGGTAACTACTGTCCTGGACATGGGCCGTTTTCTCTCCATGATTCTGAATCATGGCTGGGGACTTGGGGGTGCTCGAATTATCGCTCCAGACACTGTAGAACTTATGGGGCAGGGCGAAAGAACGCCGCTGGATTTGAACTCATATTCCACGCCGGGCCTGGGTCTGGATACCATGGATGATCCCGTGATGCGCTATGCTGGAAGGGCGTGGACAAAGAACGGCAGCACCGGACACTTCAACTCGTTCATGGAGATGCTCCCGGACGAGAAGCTTGCCGTAATCGTCCTCACAAATTCCGATACGGCGCAATGGGCTGTTTATTCGGTTGCCCGTGAATGTCTGAAGAATGCGGTCGAGGAAAAAACAGGCATAAAACCCTCGCTTCCCCCTTATCCGGATCTCCCGTCTGAGACGGAACCGGGCGTGATCGTGGGCACCTATGTGAAAAAAAACGGGTATGACAGGATTTTGAATAACCTTGATGGAACCCTTTCCTGGGCGAAAGACGCCCACCTTGCAGATCCGGATGTAAAAATCCTGGTATACGGGGAAAATGTATGGAACGTTCAAGGAGGATCGGAAAGCCTGACATTCCGTAACATCTCCTTCATGGGCACGGACCATTTTGTTATGACACAACTGGGAAGCGACGGATCTGTAGTGGACGAGAGTGTATTCGAAGGCTACGTGGTACTTGCACTGGGTGAAAAACTGGATATCCCTGTTATTCCCCCTGCCTGGCTGGAACGCATGGGGCGTTTATGGATTATTGAGAACATTCCCTTCAATGATCTTAACTGGGACTTTCCTTTTCTTTCACTGGAGGATGCCAACGGTGTCCTCATGGTCCGACAGGGAGGAAATCTGCAGGCAATTTTTCCACAAGACGACAATCTGGCGTTCGTTGGAGGCCTTGCCAACCGGAATGGGAGTTGTGTGCGGGTGAGAAACGAAGCAGGGATGGAGAAGCTCGTTTTTGTGGGTTGCGAGGCCTATCCCATAGACCGGGTTCCGGTCGTCTCTTCAGGAGATGTGATTAACGGCAATGTTGATTTCCACAAGACGGACTGGTATCGCTTTGATTCCGCAGCCCAGGGAACCGAAGTGGTTTTCGATATTCCCGACGGTGCGGGTGGCTATCGTCTCAGGCTTTTCACTTCTGAGCTCGTATCGCCGGTTTGTCAGGGTGTAGACAGGATATCCTGGACAGCGCCGGAGGGGGCCCTTTATCTGGCAGTATGCCGGGTTCCGGATGCTGCTGATGAATATACGCTTCTGGTTAACCCCTGATAATAAGTCTGATCACCGCTTTCCACTCAAATGGGAAATATTAATAGTCCCACTTCCACTTAATCCCCACCCCACCCTCGGCGTTCACCCCCGCTTCGGTCTCCACGGTGATGTTGGGGGTCACCTCCCACTTCACCGAGGCCTTACCGGACTCAGTCCCCACTCCCCGCTCCACTTCCAGTTACACGTTCTGACCAAGATATTTACCGGCCCGTATGGACGTTTCTCCCTCGGTATCGCCACTTGGTTTGAGTTCGAGTTGGTCTACGCCCAAAAACTGACGCATTTTTCCCATGAAATCGATCTCTCCGCCGCCCGCAAGCATATTGGCGGTCTGGGCCAATTGCAGGACCTGAATGGGCGATATATCGGAAACACTCCTACCGAAAAGAAGACGTGCAAGGATCTCATCCGACGGCAAGACGGGCTCCGACGTGAGTTCCATCTCCGGGGACGCCATGGATCCCGAGAGTTGCAGGCGTGCCGTCAATCCCTTAGTGGAAGCCTCTGCCAGTGGTCAATGTGGAAAAGTAGTTTGTGGACAGGATTAAAATGTGTGGATAGCGGTTGCCTTGAAGGAGACAAATATGCGGGTTCCTTCCTCGAGTCGGAGGTCAAGCAGAGCGCCCTTTGTAACCAGGGACTTGAATGTGATGTTTTCCACCATAATGCCTGCTTCGTAATATAATCCACGATCGGATATTTCGGTTATATTTCCCGCGAAGGAGTTTCTCATGCTTGAAGTTAATTCCTCTCGACTGAGGACAATGTCTTCCGGTCTGATCGCTATGTACCCTTTGCCGTTCAAAGGTTTTACGCTCAACTCTATCTCCAGGTTTCCCGTAAACGCCGTTGTTTCTCGAAACTGCGCGGCGAAGAGATTCTTCATGCCTACAAAGTCTGCAACAAAGGTGGAATCCGGGCGTTTGAATATGTCTTCCATCGTTCCTGCCTGTATGATTTTTCCATTGTTCATTATCGCCGCCCGGTCCGATAGTGAGAGCGCTTCCGCGAAATCGTGTGTAACCATGAGAAACGTGACATTGGAATCCCTGTGCAGTTTCTTGAGCCCCGCCCTGATCTCCTCTCTGAATCCGGGGTCCAGTGCCGAAAGAGGTTCGTCAAGGAGTAGAATTTCCGGGTCCACCATCAGTGCCCTTGCCATGGCGACCCGTTGCAGTTCTCCGCCGCTCAGATTGAGCGGAAATCGATTCAGGATATAGGAGATATCCAGATTTTCCACCAGGCGGTCGAATGTTTCATCGGACCGGTTTTTCTCGATCCTGTGGAAATGCAATCCATAGCGCATATTTTCGCGGACAGTCAGGTGAGGGAAGAGCGAGTAGTCCTGATATACTATGCTTACCCCGCGTTTCTCGGGGGCGAGTCCGGTAACGTTTTTCTCGCCGATATGGATGCTCCCGCTCTTTGTCGGAATCAGCCCGGCTATTGCTTCGAGGAGGACTGTTTTCCCGGCGCCTGTCGGTCCCATCAGGACGAAAAACTCATTTGTGCCTATGTCGAGATTAATGTCAAACAGATTGAAATCTTTAAGATGGAGGTTGAGATTTTTTATACGTATCATGCCGTCTTTTCCCTGTCGTGGAGAGTAAGTATCCTCAGAATCAGAAAGAGTGTCAGGCATATGAAAACCAGCCATACCGCCACAGGTTGAGAGTATTTAAGTCCAAAGGCCTCGAATCGCTCGTATATCATGACCGGGGCGATCATGGGGTGGTAGGCGACAATTACCACTGCGCCGAACTCGCTTATCGCCCGGGCGGAACACATAACGATTCCTACGAGCATGCTGCGCCACGCGAGGGGGAATGTTATCCTGAAAAAGGTGCTGAACATGGACGCCCCAAGACTGCGTGATACCTTCTCAAGTCTTGGAGAAATACTCTCGAACCCGCCCTTGACGGCATTTATGTAAAAAGGCATCCCAACGAATGTCAGTACCACAACTATGCCGGTTACGCTTCCCATGATACGTATGCCGACCTGGCTGAACAGTTCGCCTAACCAGTGGTTCTTTCCGGCAACGCTGAGTATCGCTATTCCCACAACGGGGTGAGGGATAACTATAGGCAGGTCGATTATACTCTCTATCAGTTTTTTACCTCTGAAATCACTACGGGCCAGCACATAGGCGAGTGGTGTCCCGAAGACAAATGAAATCAGGGCTGCCAGTCCGGCTGTATAAATACTCAGCCAGATCGACCTGACAACATCCTTATCTTTTATGGTTTCCTTCAGCATCGCAAAAGATGGCGCTGTCATCATCTCGACAAGGGGAAGAAGGATGAACGCCATAATTACGATGCCGCAGGAGACGGTAATCCAGAAAAATGGTTCTCTTTTTGTCACTTAGTCTTTGACCTCAACCAGTTTTTGCAGTTCTGCCGGGAGGGATTTCTTCATTTCCGCGGTGGGCACCCTGCAGGGTATAAAGGGAGGCTGCCCCATGTCCTTCAATATCTGAAGGCCGCCTTTTGGATCAAGCATGTATTCCAGAAAAGCTATGGCCGCTTCTGGGTTAGGTGCGTCTTTGATCAGGGTTACACCATACGTACATGAGATCCCCTTGATGATCATTGTGGTTCCCGGTTTCGTACCGGTAACCTCTACAAAGGACTGTTCATATACAGGATCGTACTTGTAATTTCCAAGATTAATTTCATCAGGAAGGACAATATATTTCAGGCCATGCTGAACGGCGACTGATAGATATTCCCAGGCGTAGTCCATATTCCCGGTCTGGAGCAGTGATATCAACTCCACCGATTTGGGGCGTACATTTTCCTCGGGGCGGTTTGCAATCAATTGTTTGTAGAGGCCGGGTTTATTCAGCGCCTTTTCCGCGAGCTGCATTACCATGAGAGAACGATATCCGCAGGGATCGAGATTCGGATCGGAATGCCCCCATACGACATCCTTCTTCTGGAGGATTTGATACCAGTTGTCCGCGTTTACCGTGTCGGCATAAGCGCTTTTGTCGGTGTAACAGAGGACGAGCTGATTGGTAGCGAAGCGGATATTACAGTTCGCATAACCGGGTATGAGTAGTTTGTCTATCACTTTGTAATCCGCCGATGCCATGATGTCGCAGGGTTTGCCTATATCCGTTATCTTTCGCGCGCAATTTTGGCTTCCGGCAGCCTCACGCTGAAGATCGACACCGGGATATTTGGCCTCGAATGCCTTCTCCATGGCCGCGAATGGGACAGAAAGGCTGCCTGCGTGAAACATGATCAGCTTACCGGAAGGACCGGCAAACGCGAATGTCGAGAAAAGCACAACTGTTGCACATAATAAGAGCACAACGACAGGTCTTAATAAACTCCTCTTTTTCATCATAAACTCCTTCTTTTGATTTATTTTTGTTTCTGGCAACGGTAAACGGGCAACCATATCTTACGTGGCACACCTACCATATTTGTTATTCCACATCAATATGAAATATTAATAGTCAGTTTGAAGTATTAATGGTTATTATTTCATTTTTATTGATTTTCCTTGTCCTGCGTGGTATTTTTTAAACTATGGATAAATTGCTTACGACAAAGGAACTGGCCGGATTTCTGAGACTGAATGAGAAGAAGGTATATCAACTCGTAAAGGAAGGGAATATTCCCCATGTGCGGATTGCCGGCAAGTGGCTCTTCCCGGAAAGGCATGTCACGAGATGGATAGATGAAAATGTGCAGAGGGAAAGAGATATCCTGATTGTGGGAAGCAATGATGTCCTTATGGAAAGACTTGTGCTTCTCTATTCCCAGGAAAATTTTCCGGGGTCCGTGGCTTTCTATTCGTCAATGGGCAGTTCCAGGGGTGTGCACGCTCTCTCTCTGAAAAAAGGGCAGGTATGCTGTACTCATCTTCTGGATACGGAGACAGGAGAATATAATCTTCCCTTTCTCGACAGAGTTCTCCCGGGACAGAGATATGTAGTTGTTAACCTGTGGCGCAGGAAACAGGGGCTGATTGTGAAGAAAGGCAATCCCATGGGACTTCGAGGACTGGAAGACGTTATAGAGAAGAAGGCGAGATTCATAAACAGGAACGAAGGGTCCGGCACACATGTCCTTCTGGAATATTTTCTGAAAGAGAAGGGTTTGGACAAAAGAGATATCACCGGTTTTAATGAAGAAGTCGACAGCCATCTTGATGTGGCCCTCAAGGTTTTTTTCGGTGAGGCGGATGTGGGGTTAGGTATAGAGTATGTTACGTAC
This sequence comes from uncultured Syntrophaceae bacterium, assembly GCA_964610735.1. GTDB lineage: Bacteria > Desulfobacterota > Syntrophia > Syntrophales > UBA2210 > UBA2210. The sequence goes on from CAZSYH010000005.1 coordinate 30,898, forward strand.
CCCCTGGGTCTGGATTTTCTGCCGCTCAAGGAGGAGATGTTTGACCTTGTTATTCCCGTAGAACTGTGGTCCACGAGCGTCATAAAAGGGTTCATGAATTACATAGACCCGGTCAGGATAAACAACCTGTCCAAAAATCTCCCCGGCTACAACCTGAAAGATACAGGAAAGATCAGATTTGAGAATTGATGGTCTTGAACTGAATGGCGAGCGCACTTCTGAGTTATTTGTCCAGCCGCATAAAACTTCAGGCTCCTGTCTGGAGATGTAGCGGAAGCCCGGAGGGGGTGTGAAAACTAAGAAAAAAACTTTTCACTGGAGAGGGTGGACCACATTTGTGGTCACCATATCCTTTATCGTAGACACTCTGTCGGGGATTATTCTTTATATTGCTCCTCCAGGAAGAATTGCCAACTGGACCAACTGGAAGATCTGGGGACTTACAAAAGAGCAATGGGGAGCAGTGCACACCATATTTGGGTATGTTCTTCTACTGATTGTAGTTGCCCATCTGTATTTCAATTGGAGGCTCTTTGTCAGTTTCCTGTGGAACAATGCAAAAAAGGTTTTGAACCTGAAGTGGGAGCTGACTCTGTCCGTCGTGGTCTGCCTCGTTATATTCCTTGGATCTATCTGGAATATTACCCCTTTCAGCACCATCATGGAAATTGGGGAACACTTCAAGCAAGGTTGGGAACAAAGCGAGGCAAGAGCGCCACTGGCACACGCAGAGTTGCTCACCCTTAATGATTTTGCCGAGAGCATCAAAGTGCCGGTGGAACAAATAACGGAGATACTGAAATCCCTGGGGTATGCCTTCGTTGGCATTCATCAGACCGTCGGGGACATTGCCAAGGCCAATAATATTTCTCCCAACAAGCTCTATGAGGATATTAAGGCCGGTGGTGTCAACCCCGACCCTGTCTCTCCTGAAAACATTGAGGGCTCCGGGATGGGAAGGAAAACCCTGAGGGTAATTTGTGAAGAACAGGGTTTGTCCCTGGAAAAAGTTCTTTCAAGATTGAAAGAACAGGGTTTAGAGGCCAAACCCGATGATCAACTGAAAGACCTGGCCACACAACTCGGGAAGAAGCCTACGGAGATGCTTAATATCCTTAGTGAAGAATAAAAAGGATATCGACCGGGGGCGAGGACATCTTCCTTGCTGTTGGTTTTCCGAATCGGTCCATTCGTGCACCATTTCAGTTCGTAATGATTACATCTATGGCGACCCCAATACATCCTTCCCGCAATCATCGGTACAGCATCCATATTTTGAGCCGGTTTTTTGACATACAAGAGACCGCCCTGCCTGAAACAGCTTTTGACAGTTGACAGAGAATGTCGTTGTTATTAAATTATAACAGTAGGGTAAATATAGTATAGACAATTAAAACTAAATGGGAGGTGTACCATGAAGATCAGTGCTCGCAACATAATGAAGGGGAAAGTCAAAGCCGTGAAAACTGGTGCAGTAAATGATGAAGTAGTGGTTGAGCTGCCGGGTGGTTCTGAAATAGTTTCCATCATTACAAAATCTTCAGCGGAAAAACTGGATTTGGCTCCCGGAAAAGAAGTTTACGCCATAGTCAAAGCATCCAATGTCATGATCGGTGTGGATTAAATGATTAGATGAACTTTTTAAGTTGAGTAGATGGTACTGGCGGCTTCATCGTAAGCTGCCAGTACCATTCTATAAATGTACTTCATCCCCGGGCGGGTAGATGCAACATGACCTCTTTCCACCCGTAACTCTTGATTCTGACAACTGCCCACCCTTGAACCGTTGTAGATGGCTTCAATAACCGGTACATTTTATTTTCTCTTTTATCACTACCGCGCATTACCAAAGAAAGCTGCTACATAAAAGCATTTTCCCAAAAACAAAACTTCAAATACAAATCTTCCAGAAATCAGGGCGGGACTGTGATCAGCAGAAAATATTTCAGGTTGAAAGATTATCAATTGTTCAGCCTGAAATTCCGTCACCTTTACAATTGACTTTGGCCAATGTAAGTGCCAAAAGCCCCTATGGCAAATACTCAATCAAGAACCTACTGGAAAATTATCATCGCTCTCAGCCTGGTGCACTTCAGTGGGGATTTCTACAGTTCTTTCATCAACCCGCTGTTTCCCGTGTTTATGGATAAGATGGGGCTTAGTCTGACCCAGGTGGGTCTTCTGGCGGGGATTTCCCGTTTTTTGATGTTCATTGTACAGCCCATGTCAGGCTATTGGTCTGACCGGTATCCCACCCGCGGTATTCTCTTGATAGGGTTGCTCATGCCCATCCTTTTTATTCCCCTGACGGGAATGACAACCGGTTTTTACGGATTACTTTTGTGTATTGCCATCGGCTCCATGGGGTCTTCCCTATTTCATCCCCCGGTCACAGGTATGGTGCCTCTATATGCCGGTCCAAAACTTGGGCTGGCCATGTCCATTTTTAATACGGCCGGTACCCTGGCCTTCGGGGTGGGGCCCATCTTTATCACTTTGTATGTGGCCCGGTTCGGTCTCAGCGCCATGCCGGCTACCATGATCATAGGCCTTTTGATCTGGGTGTATTTCTATCGGGTCATCCCCAAGCCCCAGGGAAACGGAATGGCCCAGTATGGTTTTTGGGAGACCCTCAGGCAGACCCTGGGCAGTGTCTGGCAGCCGATCCTGCTGATCTGGATCGTCATGGTTATGCGAGCGGTGGTTGGTCAGTCATTGATTACCTTTATGCCAGTTATCTGGGTTCAGAAAGGGCATAGCATTGTTTCCGCCGGTGTTCTCTTTTCCATCTTTACCCTTTCAGGGGCGGTGGCCGGGATTACCTGCGGTTATCTTTCGGACCGTATGGGATACAAACGCCTGCTGTGGATCACGCATGGTCTCATGACCCCTTTTCTGCTTGTATTTTTGTTGGTTCCCGGAAACTGGATTTATCCGGCTACGATATTGGCAGGCGGATTTAATATGGCTTCCCTGCCCCTCGGCGTGGTGATGGCCCAGAAAATCGCCCCCAGGGGCCGCTCCATGGTAGCCAGTCTGATGATGGGACTGGCTTTTGGAATCGGCGGTGTTTTTTCCCCCATCGTCGGTAAGCTGGGCGACATCTTTTCCATTCAGAGCGTACTGCTGATTATCGTATGCATTCCCCTTTTCTCCCTGATTCCAATTTATTTTATTCCTGAAGTAGGGAATTACACGGATCAACAACCCTGATATGGCCGCGCTGAATTAGCGAACGGAGTGCCACCGATAAGCCGTGTCTTCAAATACAAGTCCTTAGGGCGGCTGGTCGGGCCAGATCATTGAATGCGGGATGAAACATGCTACTACCTGACAAATTGTTTCCCTCTCATTCCGGCTAATGGTTTGCTTCCTGAAGTCGAGGAAATTAATCGGGATCGAATGATTGTATATTTCTTTTCGTAATCAGTGATGATTAAATAAAAGGGCGCTGTTGTCCCTAATTACCCAAACAATTGTATTTTGCTTATTCAGCCATAGATAACTTATTATGATAACTTATTATAGGGTATTATTTAAGGGGGATCAACTTAATTATTTTTTCTTATTTTTCTCAGCTTTACGTTTCTATAACTTTTTACCACTCACATATGCAAGCTGGGCCGACTCTAAACTGTGGTGGGGTATTTCTCGATAAGGGATCGCTTCCTCTTTAAACTCAAAAATTTCTGACAACCCTCCCAGATTTAAACCAGCATCCTTTAATGATTTATGTTTTACTTCTTTCATTCTAAACTTTTCTATTTCTTTGAGAAGTTCATTTATATGATTTACTTTGTATGTATCCAAAAAGAGTCCTCCAATTGGATCACAAACAAGCAGTATCCCACCCGGCGCTAAAACCCGAATGGCTTCTCTAAACAGTACCTTTCTATCCGGTACGCGAATCTCATGAAAGGTTAAAGCGCTAACCACTACCTTAAATTTTCCATCTCTAAAAGGTAAATTCAGAGCGCTGCCATGCTGGAAAGTACAACGCTGGTGGACGTTTTCAACTATTGCGTTTTTTTGAGCTCCGGCTTTACTTATCCCCATAAACGACCATCCTTTTGACCAAGTATCCACCCCATACACTTGAGCATTAGGGAAGCGTTTTGCAATTTTAATTGCGATAGGGCCAAGTCCAGTGCCAATATCCAGAACTCTTCCATATCCATCCCAAATCGCAGCCACCTCATCTAAAAAAGTTTTGTAAAACTGTCTTAACTTGTAAGGATCTACACACCAACCTAATGCATAGTAAAAATAAATTCCAGAAAAGACAAACATAGCTCCAAAAACCAAGCCGAGCATCAATAGCCAGCTTGAGGTATTAAATATTGAAAAAAGAATAGCTAAAATACCTGCTCCAATAGAACCCAAACTTATATATTTCAATGCATTGTATCCATAATAAGTTACTTGCATAGTTTGTTCCTACTTTTTCTGAAAAATTATTTAGAATTAATTCATACCTTCCTCAATTTAAAACTATATTTACTTATTTAAAACGTATTTCTCTGCTACTTTTTCAGCCTCGGCTACTTCAATATAAATTTCTTCTCTCTTGGGTAAATTTAACGCATAATGATGGATCATGGCTGGAGCGGCAAGGTTAGATGAGGCTTCGCTATCGTTGCATAGTGGATGAACTATGGCGCAAGTGTCTTCGCTAGTCTCTTGGCCAAGGCAACAATTGTCAGAATCGGTGGCAAACCAGAAGACGTCGGGAAAACGCTGGCATCACAAACGAAAAGGTTGTCCATCTTGGTTTGCAGATCTTTATCCACGACTTTGCCAATAGCAGCGGTCCCCCCGGGATGACCGCCCTGCACCTTCGAGACTACAATAGAGTTGCTATCTGCGCCTGCTTTGACCAATATCTCCTTGGATATCGAGGAGCCCTCCCTTAGCGTTGCCCAGTCATTCTCAGTCACCGGCTTGGAGAATGTTCCATCTGCATAGACACGTCCGAACGGATCATCAGCAATTTTGTTCATGATGCCAAGCAAGCGATCTGTAGGCAGAAAAATGCCTTTCACCCCCAACTCGGTGTACCTTACAAGCCTTGGCTGATTCAAAGAGGGAGACAAGATGAAACTCTTGCCCTTGTGGGATCCATGATAGACAAGCGACATTGTCGGCTCATTGGTCTGGCTAAGATCTTTAGTTACCCCATAAGTACTCACAAGTAGATCCATAAAGAAACCAGAACCTGCGTCCTCGACTCCCGATTTCAGCAGGATCACGGGTGTTTCCACCCCACCAGCAGCAAGGATGACCACATCTGCCAGAATCTCGACGGCGTGTATGTGCCCGTTTCAGAGATGACCCCTCCCAACTCGTACCTCAAGGTCCCCCGTCGCGATGTCAGGACCACCGACGGTCTGTCTCTCACCCTGATCAATCCGGCCTCTATATGACCCGCCAGGTAAACGAACTGGCTATGGAAAGGCGTAACTTTCAAGGGCACATCACCAGTCTCAATCCCATCAGGCCCGAGAATGCCCCGGATCCCTGGGAAAAAGAGGCGCTGGAATCGTTCGAGGAAGGGGTGAAGGAGACCGGTTCCATCGAAAAGATCTCCGGAAAAGAATATTTCCGGTTCATGCGCCCCTTCGTCACGGAAAAGGCCTGCCTGAAGTGTCATGCTTTCCAGGGTTACAAGGAAGGGGATATCCGGGGAGGGATCAGCATATCGATCCCCATGGAACCCCTGAGGACCATTGAACGATCCCGCAGGATCGAACTGACCCTTGCCCACGGTTTTCTATGGATCATCGGCCTCACCGGAATCGGTCTGAGCACACAACGTCTGCGGAGCCAGACCCTTCGGCGTGAAAAAGCGGAGGAACAGATCCTTCTGCTCTCCATTACCGACCAGCTTACGGGTCTGCACAACAGGCGGGGGTTCCTGGCCCTTGCCGAGCAGCAGCTAAAAGTATCGGACCGGACAAAAAGGGGTTTTCTGCTCTTTTTTGCCGATCTGGACGGGATGAAGGGGATTAACGACACCCTGGGGCACAAGGAGGGGGATAACGCCCTCATCGAAGTGGCGGCGGTCCTCAACGAGACCTTCAGAGCATCCGACATCATAGCGCGGATGGGAGGGGATGAATTTGCCGTCCTCGCCATCGATATGGCGGAAGAGAATGCCGACATCCAGATGCCCCGGCTGCAGGAACAGATTGAAAGGTGCAATGCTCAGGAAAACCGCAGATACAGCCTTTCCATCAGCATGGGCTGCTCCTGCTATGACCCGGAAAATCCCCGTTCAATCGACGAACTCATGGCTCAGGCTGATGAACGGATGTACGAGCAGAAGAGAAGTAAAAAATCCTGAAATGCCCTCTTTGCAAGCCTGCTCAAGATAACGGGTCGATCCTAGGAGGATGGGTGTTAATAACTGGCTTCTTTCACTCTTTCTTCGATAGCTCCTACGCAGTACGGGTTGAAATCTGCTACTCGAAGCTGTTCTTCCAAAAACAAGAGTACCAATAAATAATGGTTAATCTTACGCGATAAAGTCAATGGCGTTGATAAGTAGATACCGTTCTTGTGAACCGAAGGGGACCATTGGCGGAGCGGGTCTTGTGTCTTTCCACTCCATAAAAATAGCGGATCATCTGGACTCCGGTTTTCACGCGGAGTGACGACTTTTTACGGGTGCATCATAATTGATGGACTTGAGGACTCTGTCTCTCCGCTTTTCGCCTTATATGGCGATAAAATTACCCGCTTCGATACACCTGTCCCAGAATTCATTTGCTCCCTTTAGAAGAGCCTCTTTTGGCAGATAATCCCTTGCAACGTCGTCAAGGACTTGCGGTGACAGTGTGCCTTTTTCCACGAGTTCCCTTCCGGCGCGGCGCGTGGCCTCTTTTATCTCTTTTATCTGTTCACCAATAAATTTCTCCAGTGTGAAGATATAACTTGACGGCCGCACTACCGCTCCCACAAAACGGGACTGCATGTTGCGGCACATACGCTCCATCTGATCAATGAGCCCGTCGAAATTATCCCGTTCATAGAAACCGCATACACTGACCAGGACGACATCAGCGGGACTTCTCCCGTCCCTCGGCGGATGGCGGTAGTGCCCATCAACAAGTTCGAAATGGGGATCGACGAGCGGTATAATACGATCCAGAAAAGTCTTTGTCTGGGCGGTCATTCCGTCCACGTAAAGGGGGGTTCCTATCACGATACAATCAGCCTGGCTCGCCTTTTCCATAAGTTCCGGCATGTCATCCTTTTGAACACACACGCCGGGGGTTTTTACCCAGCAGTCGAAGCAGCCCAGGCAGTAATTTATTTTTTTCTTCTGCAGGAAAACCGTTTCTACTTCTGCACCTGCCTCTCTGGCCCCTTCCAGGAAATTTTCCAGCAGTATATGGGTCATTCCCTTTTTCATATTCGGACTTCCGTTTACCGCGAATATCTTCATCCATTGCCTCCTTATTGTGTGGCCGGGCAGTGAATATCTCACCCGTGTCTTAATTTCATTATTATGATGTACAGGGTGAAGCCGACTCCTATGCCATTTCCTACTATTACCGGGATCGAGTGTATCAGCAGGCCGTAAACGAACCACAGAAAAAGACCGCTTGCCAGTATCCCAAATGCACCCAATGACAGGTCGGAAGTCTTTTTGGTGCGATATATTTTGACAACCTGGGGTGTCATGGATACCGAGCATATAAACGCCGCCAGAAATCCGATTATCTCAGCTATGCTCATAGATATTCTTTCATGCCTTTTTCTTCGAGGCGTTCCACAACCTTTCGGAGAGCCTGTGAAGCACCCCTTTTACATATGAGGAGCGAATCTCCTGTCTCCACTACAATAAGGTCTTTCACGCCGATCAGCGCCACCATTTTTTCAGGGCTGTATATGAGAGAGTTCGAGGTATCAAAGTTTATAACCTCTCCCTTTGTCGCGTTGCCCATTTCGTCTTTATCCATGACATCCCACAGGGCATCCCAGCTTCCTATATCATTCCATCCGAAATCTCCCTCTATCATGAATACATCGCCTGTCTTTTCCATTACGCCATAGTCTATGGAGACAGGCTTTATATCTCGATAGGTTTCAGAAAGAATATCTTTTTCATATTTTGTGCCGATGGATTTTTCTATCTTCAACAATCCATCGTATAGTTCAGGGATCAGCCTTTTTATCGTGTCTAATATAGCGGATGCCTTCCATATAAACATTCCGCTGTTCCAGAAAAATCTCCCATCTTTTAAAAACGCCTCCGCGGTTGCCGGGTCCGGTTTTTCGCGAAACGACTGTACTTCATATATCCCGGTTTCTCCTATGGTATCGGCAACCCCGCCCTTTTCCATGTAGCCATACCCTGTCTCAGGCCATTCGGGTTTTATGCCTATGGTGACGAGGCAAGCTCTCCTCTTCGCCATTTCGCGCGCGATGGCGAGTGAGGCTAGAAAGCTCTTCGTATCCGCGATGAGATGATCGGAGGGAAGCACAAACATAACGGCGTCGGGATTTCTCTTTCTTATGTGTATCGCGGCAAGGCCGATGCATGGCGCGGTGTTTCTTCCCACCGGTTCGATCAGAATGTTTTCAGCGGGAAGCTGGGGAAGCTGTTCTCTGATCTCATCGGAATGACTCGCGCCGGTGACAATCAGGATATTGTCTTTTCCCACGAGGGGAGTCACCCTGTCCACCGTGTATTGTATGATGGTCTTCTCACCTGTAATGTTCAGCAGGTGCTTCGGCCTCTTTTCTCTGCTCAGGGGCCAGAACCTGGTGCCCTTTCCTCCTGCCATGATTACCGCATACATAGTGTACTCCTCCTGAAAGATCATCTAAAGTTGAAATCAGCCGACGTATATCCGGAAATTCTGCATGAAGAACCACATACGCACAATGGTTTTAAAATCACTTTACCCGGCAAGCATATCTGTCATTTTTTGAGATGGCATAGTATTCGTCGCGTGATAAACCTTGGGACCCTTTTATTCTTTTCTATGGTGATATATTAATGATATCAGTGTCAAGATTTATTTCAGAGGGTCATTTTATTAAGTGTTCATTTTATTATTGACAAAATATTTTTTGATATGTATCGTGCTAGTTAAAGCAGAGGTAACAGGCCTCCGAGTGTAACCGCCTAAAGGTTTTTGCCAATGGCATTACACCGAAGGGTTTTCCCGGAAACGGGGAAGCCTCCCGTGTTTGGAAAGAAGGCTGAACTTTCCATGACTGTTTGTATAATATCCGCAATAGGGGATAATACGATGGTTAATTCACGGGCGCTTCTAAACAACACCTATTCTCCTTATTTTACCCCGTATACATTTATATCTCTTATCTTGCCTTGTGGATTACTGTCTTTAAACAATACATTCTCCAAAGAAAGCATAACGGCGGAGTGTTGTCGTAGCAGTATGCTGAGCCATTGTAAGATCAAGGTGATCAAGTGTCCATCTGAATCTTTTTGACGTTTTACCGACTTACTGTCCAGAAAGTAAGTGCGGAAAAACAGAAGGGAGGTGTCAAATTACAATCCGGAGCAGCGAAGCCTCAATCTCAAAGGTAAAAGGCTTCAAGCTCGCATTTTCGAATCAGGTGAATGGCGGGGTTAGGTGTTAATCTCCTGATATTTACAGCTATTAGCCTTTCACCATAAGCATCAACCTCTTCGTAATAAAACGAAGTTGTTGATAATAAAGACTAACAAACTATCAGGATGGAGGTTATCCCATGGAAACAGAAGAGAAGAAATATCCTGAGGTTCTTCAGAGAGAGACATCCCGTCGTGGATTTCTCAAGGGAGCTGCTGTAGCGGCGGGAGGCGCCGTTGCGCTGGCAACAATTGGTGTCATAAAACCCGCTGCTGTCAAGGCCGCTAACCCGGCACCGCCTCCCAAGATGATCAAGCATCTGTTTGTCGAACGTCAGAACTGTACAGGATGCCGGGGATGTGAATTTGCATGTTCCCTGTTCCACGAAGGAGTTGTCAGGCCTGAAGCTGCGAGAGTACATGTCAACAAGTATAAAGGTATCATCGATATCCCGGTAATTTGCTGGCATTGCGAAGATGCACCCTGTATTGCAGCGTGTCCCGTTGAGCCTACGGCTATCTACAAGGATGAAAAAACGAACGGCATCCTCTTGAATAAGGATACGTGTCTCGGTGCCAAGTGCAGTAAATGTGTGGAGGCATGCCCGGCACAGTTCCTGAGGTTGCATCCCGATACAGGACACCCTCTGACATGTGACCTTTGCGGTGGCGACCCGGAATGCGTGAAAGCATGCCTGGCACAATCGGGAAATCCCCAAGGGCCCTGTATTATGGGAGACAAACTCGGTTTCGGTGTGAACCTGGCATATCGCGATGTAACACCGGAGGAAGCTGCTAAGGACATGACTGTCAACTTCTTCTATCCAAATGAAACCGGGGAAAGGAGGGCTATATAATGGCAGCACCACGAGGAGGAAATTTTGGAAAGGTTCTGGAAATCGATTTATCAAAAAAAACCTTTAAAACGCGTACCGTGCCGGAGGAGATATATCAGCAATTTCTTGGTGGGGCGGGCATGGGGGATTACTTTCTTCTGCACGAGTATAAAGCCCATCAGGACCCCCTTGCTGAAAACAGCTTCCTGTATCTCGGGGCGGGCCCACTGGATGGAACGTATTGTCCGTCCACTCGAATGAGCGTCGTCCACATGAGTCCGTACACAAAAAGGCTCAGTCATGCCGAAGTGGGGGCTCATATAGGCGCCGAGATTAAGTGGGCCGGCTGGGACGGCATCTATATCCTGGGAAAATCGAAAAAGCCGGTATGGCTCTATATCCGGAACGACAAAGTGGAGTTCAGAGATGCCAGTAACTTATGGGGCAAGGATACCGCTACAACGGAAGATATGATTGTAGAGGAATTGAAGGATCCCCGGGTCAGGGTCGCCTGTATCGGTCCCGCTGGTGAGAATGAAGTCCCGTATTCCTGTCTTATAGTAGAGCGTTTCAGGGCTGCCGCCAGGACGAGCACCGGCGCGCTCATGGGAAACAAGAAATTAAAGGCTATTGCTATCAAGGGAAGCGGGTATGTTCCCGCAGTTGACAGCGATAAATTCATCAAAGCGGCCAAGGCAGCGAAGCAGTATGCCGTTGACAATGAAGGCTGGCAAGGCATCAAACGATGGGGCACTGCCGGTCTGCTTGAGCTGAAGAACTGGGGCACGGGATCACTCGTTACGAAAAATTATCAGACCACCTGGTTCCCGGACATTGAATACATCGGTGCCGAGGAGGCAAACCGTCGTTTCTGGAAAAGGCATGTGGCCTGTACGCACTGCCCCGTTCACTGTCAGAAACTTGGTGTTATTCGAGGTGGCAAGTACAGTGGCCTCATAGCTGAGGGGCCCGAATATGAAACCGGCGGCCTTTTGGGCAGCAATCTCGACATTTCTGAGTTTGATGGCATGATGGCCGCGATTGAACTGTGTGATGCCCTTGGCCTCGATGCCATTTCAACCGGCGGATGTATCGGTTTTGCCATGGAATGCGTCCAGAAAGGTGTTCTCTCGAAGGCTGATCTTGACGGCATTGATCTCGAATGGGGCAACGCGGATGGGGTTGTCGAGATGGTGAAAAAGATCGCTTACAAGAACGGGAAAGCGGGAAAGCTGCTCTCTAAAGGCGTTGTTGCCATGTCACAGGAAATAGGCCACGGTTCCGAGAAATGGGCCGTTCATACAAAGGGCAAAGAGATGGCTGCTCATGACCCGCGGGGCGATAAACCGAGGGGTGTCAGTTATGCCATGGGCCAGTGCGGCGGTGACCATCATGAATCCAACAGCCCCGCTGGCCAGGCCCAGCGATGTATCCACAATTCGCTTGTCTGCTGTTCATTTGTCGGCGGGTACTGGTCAATGGGTATGTTCACCGATATGCTGAACCCGCTGTGTGGGTGGAGTATATCGGAAGATGATATGATGAAAACAGGCAAACGAATCCGAACTCTGGAGCGTTGCTTTGATGTCCGTGAGGGTATCAGCCGGAAGGATGATATCCTGCCGTACCGTATGACAAACGAAGCACTGCCGGAGGGACCGAAGAAAGGAGCGATTTTTACCGAGGCCGATACAAAGAAGATGCAGGAAGATTATTATGCGTTCTTCGGATGGGATAGCAACGGTGTCCCGACGGAGAAGGCCTTGAATGATCTTGGACTCGCATTTCTTATTGACGATATCAAAGCGGCTAAGAAAAATTTGTAAGGAAAATTTTTAGGTAAATGATGAATAATCGGGGCAGGCATCAGCCTGCCCCGATTATTGCCTTGGCAGGAGATTGATAAAGTCACGACAATCTATAACCATGCATCTTGATTTTTTTGCTCTTTGTCGAGACCTCTCTTAATGAGCATGTACATACGTTGTCTGAATGTCTGTTCATAAAAATACAAAATAGGGAAAAATCCTTTTATTGTGACAACGCAATAATTCATTTAAGACTTATTACATTGCCGTATTTGGAAACTAAGCAGACAGGAGTATGTAATACATGAAACTGTCGCGGCGAGATGTACTTCATATAATCATCAGCGGTGCCATATCGGGAATCGTTTTTATCTTCTTCAAGGTTTCTGGAGCAAAGGCATTGCCCCGTCCGCCGGGGTCACTCATTGAAAACGAATTTCTGAAGTACTGCACCCGATGCTACAGATGCATAGACGTGTGCCCTGCCGACGCGCTTAAACCTGCCGGCATTCTTGACGGCATAACCAACCTGGGCACACCGGTTCTCGATTGGAAGAAGTGTATCATGTGTATGGAATGTGTCAGAATATGTCCCACCGAAGCTATTAAGAAAGTCCCCAAAAAAGAGATTGATATCGGAAACGCGGTGATCGAGCCCGACACATGCCTCTCCTGGCAGAAAACGAGCAGATGCAAAAATTGTTACAAGGCCTGCAAGTATGATGCTATCAAGCTGGAAAAGGGGCGATTTCCCGTTGTCATAGAGGAAAACTGTACGGGTTGCGGCGCCTGTGAGCAAAGGTGCCCGACCGACCCTAAGTCTATTGTTGTACATTACGACAAGGTTAAAAGATTTGATCCTTCCGGAAATCGATTTGTTTTACAACTTGAAGATCGAGTAGGGCCTTATGATTTTCCTCAGTCTGATTTCAAAACATGGTTTGCAGGCAGGATGGAGAAGCTGGCCAGACACTATGGGATTATAAAATAAGGGGCAAGGGAAAGAGTGGCCTTCAATTTTGCATTAAAAGAGATAAGGATCAACCTCTAATGACTGGTTTTGAACATATTCAAAATACAGGAAGAGATGCTGTACTGGTTGTCGGTGGCGGTGTAGCGGGCATTACGGCTTCTCTGGATCTGGCGGATGCGGGTCAGTCCGTTCATCTGGTAGAAAACGACAGTCATCTCGGTGGTCAGGTCTCAAAACTGGATAAACTCTATCCGACCGATCACTGTGCCTTCTGTCCCCTCTGGACAGATGTCAAAAAGTGTATGGACCATCCTTTAATTACTGTTCATACGCTCTCTCACATAAAGGAATTGACGCAAGAAAACGGTAGCTATTCAGCCCTCATCCTGAAACATCCTCATTACATAGATGACAAGAAATGTATTTTCTGCGGACGATGTGTGGATGAGTGTCCGGACAACGCTATACATTCCGGCTGGGAACATTTATATCCACCCACTTTCGTGATTGATGAAGCTTTATGTACACAATGTGGCAACTGCACGAAGGTATGCCCTTCGGGTGCTATTAATATGGAGTTGAAAGAAGAAGAAATAAATCTTCTCGTGAGGGATGTCATATGGGCAACCGGTTTTAAAGAGGCCGATCTCAGTCACCTCAAGGAATATGGAAGCGGCACCCACCCTGATATTATGACGTCCATGGAATTTGAAGAGTGGACCGCAGAAGCAGGAACCAACAGGGGAAATATCATCAAAAGATCGGATGGCGCGGTACCGGCAAACATCGCTTTTATACAGTGCGCCGGAGCGAGGGACCTCAGGATGATTCCATCCTGCTCTGCCGTATGCTGCATGCATGCCTTCAAACAGGCCGAGTGGGTGAAAAGAAGAAATCAAAGGATCGATTGTTATATCTTTTATACCGATTTAAGAACGGTGGGGCGCGATTATTACAGATATTCCCTGAAGAATTTTGAAGGTGCTGATGTCAAACTTGTCAGGGGACGACCGGGATTGATCCATCCCATGCCCGGCGGTAATGGGATCGCGGTACAATTTGAAAATACGATAACACAAAAAAGAGAGATCAGAAAATTTGACATTGTGATCCTGAACGGGAACATTCAGCCTTCCCTTATTCAGCTCTGTCCGGCACAATCTGAAAAGAAAGTGGCTCCTCAGATAGACAAAGAAGGGTTCGTTATTGAAGAGTCAGGCGAAACATCTGCTTTTGCATGCGGCTTCGGTCTTGAACCGGCAGATGTTGCCGAGTCCGTAATCCAGGCGTCCGCTGCCGCAATGAGAGTTATGAATAAAGAATCTGACCAACGGTAGAGTGAAACATGGCAAACATATCTGTTTTTTTATGCAAATGTTTAGGAGAAATTGATCACATAATCGATTTTGGTCTTCTCCGTGAGGAATTATCAAAAAATTCTTCTGTTGCCCTCATATCGACCGTTGATTCCCTCTGTCTCGAAACGGATATAGAGAAAACTATTTCTCTGATAAAGGAAACTGACGCTGATAAGGTATTAATCGCCGCCTGTTCTATTTTGTCGAGAGGCAATCTTGTCGTTGACTGTCTTATCAGAGCGGGGGTCGAGAGGCATAAGATCGCTCTGGTGGATATCAGGGAAGGATGCGCCTGGATTCATGGCGACAATCCTGAAGACGCCTCAAAAAAAGCAAAAGACCTCATAAATATGGGGATCGCTGCTCTTCAGCATAAAGAAATGTCCGACGACATGTCCGTCACCGTTAATCCGAGTGCCATGATAATAGGTGCAGGCCCCGCAGGCCTTGCCGCCGCCATATCCGTAGCAAAAATGGGATATGAGGTTAGTATCCTCGAAAGATCAAAGGACCCCGGAGGGATGCTTCGATTCATCTCCCGATGTTATCCAGGCAACGACGATGCATCGAACAAACTGGAACCATATATTAAAGAGATTGAGAATAATCCCCTCATTACCTTCTATCCGCAATCAAAAATCGCTTCTATTGAGGGAAACACCGGTAATTTCACCGTTCACTTTTCATCTCAGGAAAAAGATAGTTCCATCCATTCAGGAGTTATCATCATCGCGACAGGCGCAAAGATATTTTTCCCGACCGGTCTTTATGGCTATGGAGAAATCAAGAATGTGATCACACAGATGGAGTTTGAGATACAAATCCTGAATGGATCATTAGAAACAAAAAAAACCGTATTTATACAATGTGTTGGCGCAAGAGATAGAAAAAGACCGTATTGTTCAACTATTTGTTGTCCAATCAGTCTTAAGAATGCATCGAGGATCGCTGAAGATGTCCCGGGCGGGTCAGTATTTATTCTCCACCGGGGGATCATGACGCCGGGGAGCACCCCGGAGAAATATTACAGGGATACACTCTCAAGTGGTGTACAGTTTATTCGTTTTGAAGAGGAACAACCACCTCGGATCATAGGCAGTGACCATGTTGAATTCGTTGAGGTGTATGATGCGATAACCGGGATTACAAGGAAGATTGAGACTGATCTGGTGGTCTTAAGTACTCCCCTTATCCCAAATAATGACAATGCGCGACTGGCTCAGATGCTGGGTATTGAAGTTGACCGTTATGGGTTTTTCTCGGAGGTCTATCCGATGCATCCCCTGGAGACAAAAACGGATGGCATCTTCATCTGCGGCTCGGCGAGATGGCCCGTTTCTTCAGATCATTCGATAATACAGGGGAAAGCGGCAGCCATGAAGGCGGTCTCGTATTTAAAACAGAGTAAAATTGCCGCATCAACACTCAGCCGGGTCCCCGGTCCGAAAGCAGGTCATGCCTGTGTTAATGTCGATGCATGCACGGGGTGTGGTAACTGTGTTGCTGTCTGTCCCTTCGACGCCTGTCAGCTTGAAAAGCTTGAGGGCAAGTACGTAAGTACGGTGAACCTCATGAAATGCAAGACCTGTGGTAACTGCGTTCCATTATGCCCCAACGGGAGCATACAGATTCCCGAACATAACTACCGCATGGTGGGGGGAATGATACAGAGGGCATTTTAGAGAAATGCCAAACACTTTTTTGTCATTACTGGTTAGGTGGTTATCAGTACCGAAGCGGAAGGCAGATAATCATGCATACGGTTAAAATGAAAAATCCGAAGATCCTGATTTTTGCTTGCAAATGGTGCGGGCTTATCGGAGCGGATGCCGCCGGGAAGAAGAGGATATCTCTCCCCTCTCAGTTTCGTGTCATTCCGGTGGAATGCGCATCTCTTGTTGAACCCGATGCCGTCCTGAGAGCGCT
The DNA here is from genome assembly GCA_964610735.1 of uncultured Syntrophaceae bacterium. GTDB lineage: Bacteria > Desulfobacterota > Syntrophia > Syntrophales > UBA2210 > UBA2210. The sequence goes on from CAZSYH010000005.1 coordinate 47,388, forward strand.
GGCCGGGGGGATTGATGGCATAGCTGTTCTGGGATGTCACATAGGAGGGTGTCGGTATAATAATGCGAATCACACTGCCATCAAGAGAATGGAACTTCTAAAAGATCTGCTGGATACAACCGGCATCGGACGCAGCAGGCTTTTGCTCAGTTTTGGGACCGCACATGAAGATTATCAATTTGAAGAGATAATAAAGAGTTTTTTTGACGAGGTATCGTTACTGACCCCCCTTGATCCCTGGTTGTCGTCGTTTGGAGTGATAAGCTGATTATGCTCGAGAAAACAAAAAACATAGCAAGACAGATTCTTGAAGAGAAAAAGGCTGGTGGTATCCTGGGCCTCATGAAAGGGCAATGGAATATCATCCAGCCCCATATTTTTGAAGCACCTGCGGAATTAGACGCCCTTGTTCTTGAACCGAAGTGGTTGCTGGCAAAGCTCGCTATGGGAATATTACGTTCCTCACCGGAAAATTACAAACTGGCTGTAATCTGCCGTGGATGTGATGAAAGGGCACTGATTGAACTGATAAAGAGAAATCAGATAGAGAAGGAAAGCCTCCTTACGATTGGAATTGCCTGCAGTCAGGAACAGGCAGCCCTATGCCTTTGCGACAGGCCGTACCCCACGAAACTCGACGCAGGGGAGAAGGTTAAAGGGGTAGATCCTTTCCAGGACGAAAGAGTCCGGGAGTTTTTGATCGGTAATGACAAACAAAGGATGGAGAGGTGGGCTGATATGCTGAAGAGGTGTATCAAGTGTTACGGCTGCCGCAATTCCTGCCCTATCTGCATCTGTGAACCCTGCAAACTGGAAGACGATGTCTGGGTGAAAAGGGGTGTTGTGCCGGCGGAAGCAATAACCTTTCATCTTATACGTGCCTTCCACCTGTCGGATACATGTGTGGCCTGTGGGGCCTGTCAGGAAGCCTGTCCCGTTAATATCCCGCTCCTCTATCTGCAGTTCTCGATGCGCAAAACAATCCAGGAATACTACGGGTACGAGGCGGGACTTGATCTTGAGATAAAATCACCAGTTCTTTCCGGTGTTTTCGAAGGACCCGATACGGACAGGGAATATCCTGCATGGGTAAACTCGATGAGGGAACGAGATGGGATCTAAATTTGTCAAGACCATTTGTCCTTACTGTGGAACAGGCTGTGGCCTTATAATAAAGATCATAGATGGTGTGGCCGTTGCCACCTATCCCGACAGGGAACACCCTGTCTCTCGAGGTAGTTTGTGCATAAAGGGATGGTCTGCTCACGAGTTTATCAACCATCCCGACCGCTTGACATCGCCTCTTTTGAGAAAGGGTGACACGTTTCAGGAAATCCCATGGGATGAAGCCATACCGATGGCGGCCTTGAAATTGCGTGAGACTGCCGCACGATATGGCGGCGATGCCATTGGTGGTCTTTCTTCCGCCAAGTGTACCAATGAAGAAAATTACCTTTTCCAGAAACTGATACGCATGGCATTTAAAACGAACAACGTGGATCACTGTGCACGTCTGTGCCATGCCCCGACTACCGTTGCAATGGTACAGGCCCTTGGCAGCGGGGCAATGACGAATTCTATTTCGGATCTGGCCGGAGCTGAGTGTATCATTGCCATCGGTTCCAACACAGCGGAGAGTCACCCGATCATCATGGGGGGAATTTATAAGGCCACTGACAGGGGTGCGACACTCATCGTTGTCGATCCCCGTGAAACGGCAGTCACCCGGAATGCAAAGATTCACCTCCGGATAAATCCGGGAACGGATATACCCCTTTTGTGCGGTATGATGAGACACATTATTGATGAAGGACTGCACAACGAGGAATTCATCAGGGACCGTATGGAAGGATTTAAAGATCTGAATACATTCCTCCAGTCGTGGCCTGTCAAACGGGCTGCCGACGAATGCGGTATCGATGAAGAGCTCATCAGAAATGTGGCTACGATTTATGCAAAAGCAAAAGAATCTGCCGTAATCTATTGCATGGGTATCACTCAACATGCCTGTGGAACAGCCAACGTCCTCGCCATTTGTGACCTTGCCATGTTGTGCGGTCATGTTGGAACAGAACATTCCGGCATATATCCCCTTCGGGGACAGAATAATGTTCAGGGCGCCTGCGATATGGGTGCCCTGCCCAATGTCTATCCCGGATACCAGAGTGTCAGCGATTCGGCAATTCAGGACAAATTTCAAAAGGCCTGGGGGACTGAACTCTCCGATAAGCCGGGCCTTACCGTTACGGAAATCATCGGCCTCGCGGGGAAGGATATCCGCGCAGCCTATATCATGGCGGAAAATCCCGCATTGAGTGATCCCGATACCAACCATGTTTTGGAGTCACTGAAAGCCTTTGATTTTCTCATCGTTCAGGATATTTTTCTCACCGAGACGGCAAAATTCGCACATCTGATATTTCCCAGCTCCTGTTTTGCCGAGAAGTCCGGGACGTACACCAATACGGAGAGAAGATTTCAGCTCTTGCGAAAGGCAGTCGATCCGCCGGGAAATGCAAAAGAAGACTTTGCGATTTTATGCCTTTTGGGAAACGCTTTGGGACTTAATTTTTCTTACATCCATCCTGCAGAAGTAATGGAGGAAATCGCGTCTCTGGCCCCGGCCTACGGCGGTATCCGCTTTGACAGGTTGGAGCTGGAAGGTCTGCAGTGGCCCTGCCCTGATTCAGAGCATCCAGGCACACGGTATCTTCATAAAGACCGGTTTACGAGAGGCAAAGGACTTTTCGTCATCCCCGAGTATACTCCACCCAGGGAACTACCCGATGATAAGTATCCTTATTATCTAAGTACGGGAAGAATGTTTGCTCATTATCATACTGGTACAATGACGCGCCGATCACCCTTTCTCAACAGGGAGGTGGAAAAGGCCTATGCCGAGATCAACCCGGAAAATGCTGCTCATCTGAACGTAAAAGACGGGGAGAAAATAAAGCTAACAACCCGCAGGGGGAGTATTATAACAACCGCCCGGATAACGAAACGTGTTGCAAAGGACTGTATTTTCGCTCCTTTCCACTTTGCCGAGGCACGGGCCAATATGTTGACCAATCCGGTCCTGGATCCCCATTCCAAGATACCGGAATTCAAGGTATGTGCCGCAGATGTAAGGAAGGAAACAGAGGATGGCTAACGATAACGACAGGATTGCCGAAGCAAGGAGATTTTCCTGCGCATACAGTTGCGTGGAATGTGGCAGGTGCGTTGCAGTCTGTCCCATGGCAGAGATGTATACAAATTTTTCTATCGAAATGTCACCACGGGGAGTCATTAAGAAAACTCTGGTCGGGAATGACATCATCACGGACGAAAATATATGGTATTGTACCGAATGTAATGCCGGTACCGATATTTGTCCACAGGGGGTTAGCTGTCGCGATCTGATTCGAGGTCTCAGGGAAATAGCAATCGAAGAAAACATGGTTGAAAATTTAAAATACTGTACCCGTTGCGGCAAACGGTTTTTATCAATTCCCGCAAAAAACTTTGTTTTTGAAAGGTTGAGAGAGGAACCTCCTAACGTTTTGAACGTTCTCGAACTTTGCCCCTCATGCAGGAGGGAGATGTACATGTTACGTAACACATAGGCAATGTGATGCAGGAACAAACAAACGAACAAAATAACATTATCACCCTTGAGGAACTCAGGCCACGCCCGGAAGAGAAGAAAACCTTCTCCGACCACTTTATGCCGCGACTTCATCCCGGCATCCTCTTTGATCCTAAAAAATGTACCGGGTGCGGCACCTGCGAGATGGTTTGTTCCTTAAGAAATGTTTCTAAAATAGCCCCCACTTCTGCAAGCATAAAAGTGCTCAGAGATGAGAACAGTGTCAAGAATTTTGCGATCTTCTGCCAGCATTGCCGCAAGCCTCTGTGCATAGAAGCCTGCCCCACCAGGGCGATTGAAAAGGGGGAAGACGGGATTGTCCGTATCGACAAACTGTTCTGTGTAGCATGCGGTCTTTGTACGATGGCCTGCCCGGAAGCCGCACCGCTTCAAGATCCAATAACGGGAGAGATCAATAAATGCGATCTGTGTGAGGGAGATCCACAGTGTGTCAAATATTGCCCGTCAGGAGCCCTTACTTTTACAAAGGGGAAAAGGATTCGATGGATAAAAGCCTTGCGATGGTCCGTTCAGACTATTTCATTTCTCCTTCTGGTCGTTGCCCTGATTGGAACATTCTGTTCTCTAAAGGCGGGCGCGCTTAGTTTATCCTGTCCCGCGGGAGTCCTGCAGAATATTGCGTCATCAGGTACCGTCGTGCTCGTCTGGATTCTGTCGGCTTCCCTGATCCTCGGGTTGACCATACTTGCGGGAAGATTTTTCTGTGGGTGGATCTGCCCCTTCGGCTTTTTTCTCGATCTTGTCGATAAAATTACGCCAAAGAAGATCGGATGGCCGTCATTTCTCAAAAGCAGGATGGCAAAGTACGGAATCCTTGCCGGAGCTGTGGGAGGAAGTTGTGCCCTCGGTTTCCAGGCCTTTTGTCCTGTATGTCCCATAGGTTCAATTTGCCGTTCCTATGGAGCGGCCGGGACCCTTAATGGTGCGAATATGGGAATAGTGGCTGTACTGGGAGGCCTCGAAGTAACAGAACGGCGGGTCTGGTGCCGATACTTCTGCCCGGTAGGGGCACTGCTGGCGCTCTTTGCAAAGATCGGTCTGATAAAAATTGTCATCGGCGCAAATCAGTGCAAGAAGTTTTCCTGTGTTCAATGTGCGGAAGTATGTCCCATGGGAATTATTGACGCGGATAAGTTGCGAGAAGGCATATCACCGGAGATACCGATGACCGAATGTATTACATGTATGAGATGCATTGACCGATGCCCTTACGGCGCGGCAAAGATACGGTTCAGGTGGCAAAAGGCGGTGCCGGAGAATGTTGAATTATGAAGCTATTCGATAATTTCTACAACATGAAGGTTGGGATAGTCGACCTCACTCAATTATCCTCAGAGGTAATTCCTCTGGACGAGCAGATTGTCGCGGAAAAGATCGGCGGAGCAGCAGTAAATGAAGATCTTTTCAGGCAATATAAAGATGATGCTCCTCTGCTCATTGGTGTTGGTCCACTGACGGGCAGCTTTGCCCCCGCTTCATGCCTTTCGGTTGCAACCTTTTTATCGCCACGATTCGGAAATCTCTGCCACGTTCCTCTTATGATGCGTACCGGCCCCGAGATGAAGTTCTCGGGCATTGATTTCCTGGTGATCAAGGGAACTGCTTCCTCACCCAAGATATTGCATATAGATAAGGGAGCCATACAGATCTTATCTGCGGAACAGTTCATTGGCGTTGATATCCCTGAGGGTTTACAGACACTGAAAAAGGAAAGGATTCATTCCCGGTCAATCCTCCTGACAGGCACCGCCGCTGACCACGGGGTCCCGAGTGCTTCTGTTTCAACAGGCTTTAACGGCAGTTTGGATAAAGCGGGTCTGGCCTTTCTGATGGCCTCAAAAAATCTCAAAGGGGTCATCTTCAATGGAACTGGTGGCCTTCCCTTCGCCGAAGATAACCTTGAGGATAATGAAACAATTGAAAGAAAGCTTTTCGCGGATGAAGGACATGAGAATAAAGGCTTTCTTTCTATGTTGGATAAGATCGGAATCGAAGAGAATCTGAAGGGGGTCATAAAAAAAGCAAAATGGCGGGACATGGCATGCTATCACTGTCCTTCTCCATGTATGAATTCTGTCCAGTTTACATGGCACGATCCCCGGAAGAATTCCAGAGTCGAAGATAATATATTACTTTCAGATCATCTGGGATTTCTCGCGCTGGCAAAGAAAGGGGGGAAAGATGTGTTTCCACTTTCAGAAAGTTGCCTCCGTTTTGGTCTTGACCCAGTTGCCGTTGCGGAGAAATTGCCGGAGAACGGATCATTACTTGAATCTCTGAACGCTATAGAAGAGATCTCCGTTACACCGGAAGAACCGAAGATCAAAAGGGAACACCACCAGATCGGAGAGGTTTCAGCTGAAATGCATAACCTTTACGGCGGCGGGTTACCACCAATTTTAGCTGAAGAATTGTGGAAGAAACGGGTCCGGCTTTCTATGATTCTGGGTGTATGCCCAATATTTTTACTTCGTTTCACACAGATTTCGGAACTTGATCTTCTAAAGTTCCTCACAAGCAATGAACATGATCTGAAGTTTTTAGAAAAAAAAGAAATCCAATCTCTCATTAAAAAATAACGAATAAAGGTGAAAAGCTAGGCCACGGGGCTTATCAAGCTTGCACCCAAATTGAAAAAGGTGGCCGAAGTGTATGTTGGTGTCCTGAAGGAGATGGGTAGAGAGGATATAATTTTGTAAAACAGATATCCGCAGGAGGTACGTTACATGAAAGGAAATACGGGAAAGATTATTAATGTCGATCTTACCGTCGGCACGGTTAAGGTAGAGGAGCTTCCGGAGGAGCATTACCGGAAGTATATCGGCGGGAGCGGTCTGGCTACGATGATCCTCTCACCTGTAATGTTCAGCAGGTGCTTCGGTCTCTTTTCTCTGCTCAGGGGCCAGAACCTGGTACCCTTTCCTCCCGCCATGATTACCGCATACATATTAATACCCTTCCTAACTTGATATTGCCTTCCCCTTTCTTTCAATCGACAAAAATGTTTATAAGCCTTTCGTTATATTAATAGGGGCTCTTAAAGTTCAAGAACGGAGCGTACCAGATTTTCCGTCGTATACTGACCGTTCGTGATCTGGGCAAAATTATGCTCACCCCCGAAGATGTCCTGAATTATCTCTTCTACTGTATATCCGCCATCCTTCAGATTCTTCACCTTCTGTGAAAGATTTTCCAGATAATCCATGCACCCTTCAAGGGCAGCCTTGCCGTCTTCAATTATCTTGCCCACGGATGTAAACAGCACCAGTCTTTCTGTTTTAAAATCCAGTAGTTTCTTCATTGATTGTATGGTTTCACCCATATCTTCCTCCGGCCTGATAAACTTCAGTGTCTCTCTTGAGAATATGTCACCGGAAAAGCACCAGCCCTTCTCTCTTTCCAGAAGGGCCACATGCCCCACGCTGTGGCCGGGTGTCTCTACCACATCATACCTGAAATGCTCAGTTTCCATTACATCGGGTATCGGTCTTACCTCCGTCGGTACCGGGTAGCCCCAAACCGTTTCCTGGTAGGGGTACAAAAAAGCCTTTTTCCCTATCAGGGGGATAGATTCGGGATGTGCGTATATGTCCACATTGAATCTGTCTTTAATGAGGTGATTGCACCCGATATGGTCCTCATGAAAATGTGTGTTTACGACCATATCCAGCCTCTTGTCTCCGAGATATGAGGCCAGCTCTTCCGCCGTATAGTCGCAGCCGGTATCTATCAGGAGACCATCCACAAGGTAAGCGGAAACCCAGTATATCGGCACACCATCTATCACTCTGCTCATCCTGATCTGAGTGACCTCATCAAACTGCGCTATCTCAATCATTGGATTCCTTTCTCCTCTTTTTCGAAATGAAAAGACTGTTATTCTGTTAGATCAGAATAAACACCTTCAATATCCAAGGGGGTTATAATAATTTTATGTCCCCAGTCAATACATTTGTTCTGTTCCGTTTTTTCATTTCATTTAATAGAGACAAACTTGTGAAAAGTCACTTCGGGGCGAAGAAAACTAACTTTTTAAAAGGCCGTTAAGATTGAGAGCTTGACAATGTCATAATGAATAATTAAATATGAGGACACTGGAGGAAGAAATGACTATAAAAGAATTGCTGGAGCATGCCGAAAAATTTGAGGTAGATACCTACAAGCTACCCCGGAATTTCAGAGAAAATCACATTTCATTCACCGGGGCCCCCGAAAAGCATCCATATGCGGATGACAAGATTATACTTATCTCTGATCCATTCAGTACGAATATATCCTATTATGAATTTGCCTCCGCCGATATCGCAGGGGTGGAAGATCTGCCCAATCTGGTTACCGTGGAGGGGACGTCTGTAAAGATGTGTCGTGTGTGGGTGAGAAGGGGGAGCATAGGGGTGAGGTCCGTGCCCTTTGTTGTAGAGGATACCACTCGTCAGTAGCTAGAGATTATTTTCTTACCTCTATTCCTTACAATTTATACTGTTCCGATATCCAAGACTGGTATTCATTATTCTTAACGCGCTGAACCCATTTGCTGTTTTCCAGATACCAGGATATGGTCTTCCTCATCCCCGATTCGAATGATTCCTTCGGTGACCAGTTCAGTTCATTATGCAGTTTTGTGAAATCGATGGCATATCTCCTGTCATGACCGGGCCTGTCCTTGACGAACGTGATGAGATTCCTTCTGGGGCCGTTTTTGCCCATGCCTGTTGTTTCGTCCAGTATGTCGCAGATCATCTCCACGATGACGATGTTTTCCATCTCCATATTGCCGCCTATGTTGTACGTCTCACCACGCCTGCCCGACCTCATGATGTTCCATATTGCATCACAGTGATCTTTCACATACAACCAGTCTCTCACATTCCTGCCGTCGCCGTAGACAGGCAGCTTTTCGCCATCTTTCGCGTTCAGCGTTATCAGTGGGATCAATTTCTCAGGAAACTGGTATGGTCCATAGTTGTTTGAACAGTTGGAGATGGTCACGGGAAGCCCATAGGTTTTTCCATACGCCCTTACAATGTGGTCTGAAGAGGCCTTTGCCGCGGAGTAGGGGCTGCTGGGCTGATATTGTGTAGTCTCCTTGAATCCCGATGAATCGGGATCAAGGCTCCCATATACTTCATCCGTGCTTATGTGATGAAAGAGGATAAAATCTCCGGCATGTGAACGAGCTGCTTCCAACAGGTTGAAAGTGCCGACAATATTTGTGTATATAAAGGCTCCGGGATCCTTTATCGATCTGTCCACATGCGATTCGGCGGCGAAGTGGCAGACCGCGTCTATCCCGTACCGGGAAAAGATGTTTTCCATGAGTCCAGGATCACAGATGTCCGCCTTTTCAAATATGTACCTGTCAGGGTAGTCCTTCTCTATTCCATCCAGATTATCGGGGTTTCCCGCATAGGTAAGCTTGTCCACATTTATGATCCTGCCAGTAAAATCATTTTGCCTGAGGAGATAATGTATAAAATTGCTGCCTATGAAACCGCACCCGCCTGTCACCATCAGATTTTGTATGTCCATTTGTCCCATCACCCGATTCCCAATTTTCCCGGTATGATTACATCAATTACGAACCGACTGTCAACCAAAATGCCGAAATCACGACAGAGAGTATTAGATGTTTGAATAAATATCATTATTTGTCATTTCGATCTAAGAGAGAAATCTTCTTTTCGGCAGCCCGTATTATTAAGATTTCCCCCTGACGGGAACTATAGTTCGACGCCGACGCTCCTCGAAATGACAAAATTCAAAGCCCTCAGTATATAAGGGGAGCGGAGTATCTTCCTCGGTGCTCCCAAAATCCTCTTGACATACAAATTTTCCCTTCATATACTCCCAAAGAGAGGGAAAGTTCTTATCAATGTTGTAGGAGGAGATAATGAAAAGTCCATTAATTTCAGGATTTCTTGTGGTGCTTGCATTTACCTTTTTAGTTCCAATTGCCGCTATGGCTTATGGCGGTGATGGTGGCGGTGGTGGTGGCGAGGGGGGAGGTCCAATGTCTAGCGACCCCGGGTTAACAGGTTTTGTGTTTATCGATCCCTCGTCCGCGGGAGAAATGAACATTGCCGGTGGAACAATTGACATTAATAATATTCCGGAATACGTGCCCCGCACCCCCAGAGAGCAATTCGAAATCCAACAGATGATTAACCGGTCTGACTCGGATTTCTGGACAGCAATGGGATACCTGGCCGGGGCCGGAGAGGTTGGCTCGGAAATCGGCGCCTTCGGAGGCAAGGTGGCCGGCTGGGTTCTTGCTTTCACTCCTGCGGGGGTTCCGGTAAAAATCGCCATTGCCGCCACCAGGGGTGCCGCTGACGGTTACGCATCCTCGGTAGGAAAGGACGACGGCAAGGAGGCATCCCAGGCGACATTTTCAGGAGTTGTAGCGGCAACGGTTGAAGCATCCACCTCCTCCTTGAACCCGGTAGTCGGCATTGTCGCAGGAGAGGTGGCCGGGAACCTTGCAAACAGCGAAGCTCCCAATAGAGCTCCCAGCCCCAACATTGGCGACGCCGCGATGCAGGATGCCAAAGTCACCCATGATCCTTACACCGGAAGGAAATTTACGACGCCGGTCTATAAATAAGCGGGCCGAAAATCCGTTTCCAGAACAATCCTGGGGTGATTAGGCACATGAACAGGGCCGCGCCGGGGTGGTTAGAAAAGATCCGAGGAGGAGATCAATGATAAGGAAAATAATAATTGCAAGTGTCATATTAATCATGGCATGGGCTATCACGGGATGCGCGGTTCATCAGAAAATTCAGCAGCAGCTACAGCAGAGCCGGGCAGCTCTTGATACACCCCCTTTCGAAATCAACCCTCCGCAAGTAGCGCCTATAGTGGATGCCGATGTGCCCGCTGATATCCGCATGGTGACGGCTGCCATGGTTCAGAAATTGAGAAAAGATCAAAAGGGTATACCTCGGGTGAGCTTTGATTCGGGCGGTAACCATTACACACCGGAAACCAGTTTTGATTACCGGGGATTCTCGGTTTCCGATATAAGTATCAATGAGCAATGGGCTAGGGATACAGGACGAAAGAGCTTTGACTGCAGGGTCGCCGGAGTAATGCTTTTTTCGGACCAACTGGGTAGAAGGGCCATGGTGAGCTACACTGCAGATTATGAGCTTTTCCGGAACAGAATAATAATAAGGGACTCGGCTGTGAGGCCGGTGCCTCCTGTTTTTCCCACTACCAGGGCGTTTATTATTGAAGGGAGTGAATTTAAGGGAATTGTCGATGAAAGGCCTGATTTTTACGGGTTTTACACAGGGGTTGTTTCCAAGGCCCACAGCATGACCCCCACTCCGGAAGAACGCCGGGGGCGGGAGGAATTGCAGAAAATGAGCTTGTTCGATCGGATTAAAAGGGGCACCAAGATTGAAAGACAGGAAAATTTCATGGTTATTTTTGTCATGGACCGCTTAACGCCGGACGCTGAGCTTGAAGTTGTGGTCACCAGAAATCCCAACGATATGGCTACTCTGGCCAAACCGGTTTACAGTGACTTTGACGGCTGGCGGGTGGCCATATTCGGTGGCAAATTCGCCATTGACCATGACGTGTTCTGCGCTAAAGCCTATTACAAGCCGTCCCCCGGGGTTCTTCCTGACAACAGCGAACAGGTTATGGTGGGTCTTTTTTCATCCGAAAAGAACTATGATACCCCGGGAAGCCCAACCCGTGCGGATATTCGGCCCACCAGCCACGCTTCTCCCGAGGGGCCACTGGCACTGGGCAGAAATGCTCTCGACCCTTTAAAACGGTATGACGCTGCCCTCATACAGTCCAGACTGGCCGAATTGGGATTTTACAAGACGGTTGTCGACGGCTTGTGGGGGCCAGGATCGCGGCGCTCCCTGCAAGCCTTTCAGAGGGCAATTGGCCTTGACCCCAGCGGAAACTGGAACATGCAAACCCAGTTGAAGATGTTTTCGGGCACGGGGAAGTAGCATCGTCAATGGTAAATCATGATAAGCCATGGGTCAGGATGACGATTAATAGTCAATAACCATGGTGGAGGAATGGCCGGGCCTGAAAGCGCTACTTCTCGGATGTTCGGAAACAGTGACGGCACCCACCCCGCTGGGGCCTATGTTGGCATGGTCATGATTCATCGTGCGTGGGGACGTTTCTGTCCACGAAGAACATCCTTTTTGTCATTTACGCGGATAAATTCTGATTACGGGTCATAGTGTGTTTGGATGAAGTACCTGGGTCAGGAAGGCAAGGTCATCTGTACGGCCAGGGACAAAAAGACAAGCAAAAACTTCCCCGCCCTCGAATGGCTGGCGGCTATAGCTCGACGCCGACGCTCCTCGAAATGATAAAATTCAAAGCTCTCAGTCTATAAAGGGAAGAGGAGCATCTTCCTCGGTGCTTGACATGTCATATTTATTTTCTTATGCTTGGACTTGCTCCGAAAAGACTTTCAAGTAACTTACATGTAAAAAGCCAAAGAAGCAGTTTTCACGTCTGTCATTTCGAGGAGTGAAGCTAAGAGAAATCTTAATGATAGTGACATGTTGAAAACAAGACTTCTCTCTTCGATCGAAACAGGGATTTTCCACATTCGTTCGAAATGACAAATTAATGCAAGTTGCTTTCCATTATAATGCCATGTCGACGCGTCGGCATGCGGAGCTTTTTGCGAGGGAATCATCATTGTCTGTTTGCGATTCTTACGGCAAGCATCTGATTCCGAGGGGTGGAGATGTCTTTTGACAAACTTATTAAGAGTTATTCCAGACCGGTTGATGTAATGCCCGTTTCTGTCTCCAGAGAGGGGACGCTGAAAAGCGCTATCAAGGCGATCCTTTTTGATGTGTATGGCACACTCTTTATAAGCGAAGCGGGCGATATAAGCGTGGCAAAAGGATGGGCCGATCGTAACATTACCGACATAACCGGTTTACTTGACAAATATAACATTAATATCCCCTCGCATGTTCTGCTCAAAGAATTCTTCTCTGAAATTGAAAGAGACAAGGAAAGATTGATAGATCAGGGAATACCGTATCCTGAGATCAGGATTGAAGAGATATGGAAAAAAGTGCTTGGTATTGAAGATATGGACAAGATCAAGGACTTTGCTGTCGAGTATGAACTTGTTGTTAATCCTGTATTCCCTATGCCCCATCTGGAAGAGATGTTAAATGGGTGCAGGGGGAAAAATATCCCTATGGGGGTGATCTCAAATGCCCAGTTTTACACGCCCTGTCTGTTTACTTCCTTGCTGGGCAATGATCTTACATGGCTTGGGTTTCTGGATGACCTTGTCTTGTTTTCATATGTTCTGGGTTATGGGAAGCCCTCTCTTGACATATTTGAGAAGGCCGCGGGAAGACTTGAAAAAATGGGAATAATGAGGAAAGATGTTCTATATGTTGGGAATGATATGCTGAAGGATATACTTCCCGCCATGACGGTCGGTTTTCAAACAGCCCTCTTCGCGGGTGATGGCAGGTCTCTGAATCTGAGGTCGGATGATAGAAGATGTAAAGATGTGTCGCCTGACATTGTCGTGACCGATCTTTTGCAGATACTGGAATATATCTGATACTGGGATTATTTCTGTAATCAGTAATATTTGTGGATGGATTTACTTATCTAATCTGGTATAAAACACGAACTGTGTCGGAGATGGATTTTCCAGAAACTGGTACCAGGTAATGACTATTCTGAGGTGTGGTAATGAAAAAAAACAGGTGGTTTGTTGTTGTATTTGCCGCAGTGTTCCTGATACTTGCACTTGTAATTTTTTTAAACAGAGACAATTTCTTTTCCGATGAGAAGATAGCGACAAGAGAAGAATCCAAAGCGGTTCCATATGTTTCAGAAGGGGATACAGGGTACGATGGAAAAAGTGTCAGAAAAAAAATAGTGCCTCTCAGTCCGGAAGAAAAAGCGCAGGGATCGTCCGTTGTCGAAGAAGGCAACGAGGATCAACTGCGGGAAAGGGTGGAACAGTTTTTTGATTACCTCGACAGACAAGACTATATAAGGGCCTACAAACTGGAGGAGGGGACATATCGGCACTTTCTGGGGCTTGTCTCGAAGCTCTCCGCACGTCCCCCCGTCGTGTCAGGTGAGATGAAGGATCTTTATATACTGAGAAATAATATAGCGCACTTTTACAGGGTTATTGGGAGAAAGAATATATTGCTGACAAAGGATATTCTTTATAACGAGGAAAAAGATCTCGAACCTGTCATTGCAATGCTTTATGAATGGGGTTTAAGGGAAATAGAAAATAAAAGTGGAAAGATTGAAGCCAGTGTGAGCGATCTTTATGAATATGCCGCTTTCTTTCTGAACACTGTGTCAGGCAAAGCCTATCTGTTGAGGAGAACGTCCGGTGTCAGGATGCTGCTGACATACTACTCTATCCTCACGATTGACAGGGCAGACAAAGAGAACCTGAACCACTACGGCGTGGACATTATCCCCCATGTGAACCTTCTTATTGACGATATCAGCAGATACAGCGGTCTGGATCACAAGGATAAATACCTTGAGAGATTAGACTCTATCAAGAAAAGCGCCGAAAATCGAATTTAAGGTCTGTCTTGAGCCAGGCCGGCAGAATTTGTTATTCTCTAAGACAGGATGCCCTTGTGCCTTCTGTACCAGATGTTGGGAAACATTTTGTAGAGCAGTTTTGAAATGGGGCCTATGTACTCCTCGTTCCTTTTGTCAAACTGGCATGCCTGTATGACATGTTCCCTTATCTCATCCCTGCTTGTCTCTTCGTGGAATATCTTGTAGGCGCAGTGGAACAGAGGACTGTACATGTTTTTCTTTTCCAGGTATCTGTGCACGTTCTTTATCGTGTTTGGTCCTTCCGGGGTTCCATCTATTTTCCCCAGTGTTCTGATATCTGTTTCTATGGGATTGCCGTCAAATAATTGATAGAAATATTTGCCATATCGATAGTTTTTGCTGGCCTCCGATGAGATCGTGACATACATGTCACCCACACCGGCCTGGCTGTGAAATGCCTGGAAACTTCCCCCCAGCAACTTTGACAGGGACCTTATCTCAACGCCGGATCTTGCGAAAATGGTTCCGGGCAGGGAACTTCCCAGATTCAGGCAGTCAGTAACCCCCTTCAGGTTTGCCACGATATTTTTCAAAGCGCCACATGCCTCGATGCCAACAGTATCAAAATTGTAATAAGAACTTAACTCCCTGCGATTCAGCCTGAGAAAGTTAAGATTAAAAGTCTTTGCCGTGTCCTTATTCCCCGCCACAGTTACGCATACTGGCCTACCCGTCGCTATATCTATATCGAAGAATGGGCCCCCAATACAGATAACATCAAATTTGTGCTTGAGGTCGAAAAGATGGTTTTTAATCGCCTGAGAAGGTGTTATGAGCTCGCTGGTCTTTTCATCCGAAGACAGGCCCTTTATCGGAGATACAAGGCATGTCCGGCCCGTTTTTCTCGCTATCAGGGGTTTTATATGGTTCAGGAGTTCCCGGAGCCTGTTCATGGTTATCGAAAGTATGATAAAGTCATTTTCCTCAACAACCTTTTCCAGGTCATTTGTTGCAGTGACGTTCGGCAACCTGGGGACATTTTCCATGCCCCCGAGCATTCCTGCAAGATCATCCGTCAGGTGTCTGGGGTTTAAATGGGTTTGATTGATTTCTCTGCATATCTCAGCGTCGTGATAATATATGGTTATATCTTTTCCGTCGCGTCCGAACTTGTAGGCAAAGGAAGTCCCGAGCCTTCCGGGCCCGATGATTGCTATCCTGGATGGATCCAGATTTTTCATTTTCTCGAAAACCTTTGGTCCCCTGTTTTTATTTCAGGCCTTCGTGGCAGTCCCGACGGTCCCGACAAGTCGGGATTGCAAACCCGTTTTTCAGGATAGTAGGATAACAGAATTTTGTCAACAGTCGAAATGAATTGTGTAAGGAGCACGTAATATGTCTGGAGTTGTAGCACTTAATCTGTCCGGTTTATAATGGTCACCAGGAGGTGGCCAATGAGATGAACAGAGTTGTTAAAGGAGATCCGGATTATGCGATTTGAAGAGGCTTATGGTGTATGGAGAGGGAAGCGATTGAGTCAGGAAGAAGCAGCGCGGATACTGGGGGGTATGCACCCGGACATTCCGGCGTTACATTGATCATAACAATGGATGACGCGACAAACGAACACTACAGTATGTTCTTTGTCCAGGAGGAAGGCACAGTCAGCGGCTTTCAGGGAGTGCGGGACGAGATTCTTCAAAGAGGTCTGTTCAGTTTTCTTACCCCGATAAACGGGATAAGTGCGTTAACGAAATTATCTTCTGGCAGAAAATAATTTCTAACTTACTAAACAGTCGGAGATTCCCCGCAACTTGTTCTGAGAAATCTTAATGTTATATCTTCTCTGTTTCTTTTCCCCTTTTCTTTATCATTACCAAAGCTCTTCCCGCGGCAATTTCAACCCTTTCATGATAAGATTTTATACTAAACAGGCTTTTCTGTTTAGCAATCGACTCCAGCGTCTTAATAGCTTCCGGAGCCCCTATACGGCCCAGAGCAACACAGATTTTTTCTTCCAGCTCGGTTCTTGACTTCGAGGAAATAAATGACTTAGATTTAAGTAATCCCAGAAGGGGGGATACGGCGTCACGATATTTTAAGGAACCTAACATGTTCACGATACCGATCTTCAAGCGATCATCAGACACGGGCAAGGCGGATAATAAAATTCCCCCTTTATGTTCTCCCCCTATACTATTAATACTTTTAAGGGCTTCTTGCTGTACCCGATAATCCTCGTGGGTCAAGAGTGGTCGCAAAACTTCCACATCTGCTTCACTGCCAATCCTACCCAACAGGAGTGCCAGATTGCGTATGTAGTACCAGTCTCCGCCTTCTTCGATCCCATCTATCAGGGCGGGAAGTGACGGGTGTCCGATTTCGGAAACAATCTGTAAAATTAGGACGCGTTCAGAACTACTTTTGCTTTCCCGGAGTATATCAAGCAAGCGGTTTACCGGGGTTGCTCCGATGTTGGCCAGGTTAAAGCCTGCCTCCTTTTGTTTATTCTGTTCGTTTGACAGAAATTCCTTAAAAAGTATGTTCAATAATTCTTCCGTGGCAATCTCCCTTAACACGCTACCCGATATAGCTTGAATCGCCTCATCCTTTTTCAACTTTCCTGAACCTATAAGATTGAACACTTCCAGTATGGGACCTGATTCAGCAAACTGGTGACCTCGAATCAAAGTATGAACCAGATTCTGCAATTGAACACAAATTTGTTCGTAGGCAGGAGTAACGAAAGTTTCCAATCTTATCCAACTGAACAATTTGCCTGAAAGCCTGCTAACCATATCTGTTCGCTTTTCATCAGGCTGACTTTCAATAATATTGGATAAGGCTTCCGATACCTGACCCCGCACACCCGGATTATCGCTGAGAAGTTCATCACCCAATCTGTCAATTATCGCTTCGACTGTCTCGTTTTGATCTTTGCTAAAAAGCTGTTCGATAACACCGGCCAAAGACTGCATTACTTTCTCATCTAAAAAGATCTTCTCATCACCTTCTATGATACGATTGGCTTTATCTTTGAGATGCTCAAATTCTCTTTCCATTTCCTCTTTTTCACGAGCTATCTTTTCTTCGATTTCGCTCCCAAGCCGTTTTCCCTTGTCGGAATTCATCAAGTTTTTATCTGCCTTGTTAATTAACTCAATTTCAGAAGTATCATGAGCCGTATCTTTAGCTATAGCCATGTCTTTCATATGCTTGATTTTGGTGGCCAGATCCTCAAACTTCTCATCCTCTATTTGATTAACAATATGATCAAAGATCTCATCACTAAGCAGACCTTCCATATTTTGAGTCAAAACCATACTAATGACCTCAATATCCATATCCGCAATAGATACTGCTACTTGCCGAAAGATCCCTTCTTTCTCCACATTGTCAGCAATGTTGTTCAAGGTACGAATCATGTGGACGACGCTCTCAGATAGTTCAATATTCGAAGTAGTTCCCCCTTGCTCGGTGATATTCTTCATACCGGATTGAAATATACGGGAGATCCATTCGGGATTCTTGGCCATTTCCTTGACTTTCTGTGAATCTATATCTGAGATTGCACCGGCTCCCGTTATATATTTGATAATTTCCTCATCTTTAATGTCCAGGCTCGCCAGGATTGCATAATCCTTATCCCTTGCAACGTAGACCTTTTGATCTAGGAGGATGTGCGGTAGTCCCTTATCTTCCATAACCTTTTGCAGGCCTCCTTCTTTTTCCACATCTTCCGGCTTTCTACTCAACATTTCAAGAAAGGTCATAAGTTCCGCTTTACCCAGCCCTCTTTCGAATGTAACACTCTTAATCCCAAAATCGAGCAGTATTTCAATAAATGCCATCACCTGGGGCTTTTCCTGGTCTTTCTGGCTCAGTAAATCCCCGCAGATGAGAAGGCTTTTTTCCGACTCGGCAAATATCAATGACTCCTCTTTGTCAAGAACTTCCTGGAGAGCCTGATATACTCTATCAATGGTATTAACGATCATGGCGCTGGAAGGAGGATAGAGGCGAAGATTAGTAATAGCAGCATTCATAATGACCATAGTATCGATCGCTTTTTTTTGTATTCCCATATCTGTCATTGCTCCACCTCATAATGCTTACTTATAATGGGATCAAATCTTTCCGGCCTGTTTCCTCTTGAAAATTGAAGTAGCCGATTACTTAATTTATCAAATCTATCCTTCATCTTTGGATCTTGCTCCAACTTTACCTGCAACCTCTTTCTTGCCTGACTGACAGCACTGTAATCTATCCCTCCTACCAGCAACCCAATTTCAGGTTGGGTAATCTGACAAAAACGGTAAAGTAACTCCATCAGCATTGATCTCTCGATGGATTTCTTGCCCCGCCCGGTGATGTCTTCGACTAAAAGCAGAAGTGTAAGAAATATTGAAATGACGCATAAACTCAGAAAGATTACCCTCAGGGGTGGTAACCAATAAATGAAAATGATTGATCATGCAGACATATGACAGAAGGGTGACATTATAGATATCTAAAGAGAGAGAAAGCTTTTCCAGAAAGACACTCTGATCCCGCACATCTAAAAATATTTCTTTCCCGTCGTTTCCTCGACAGGTGATATGGCAACACGCCCCTCGACAGGTGATATGGTAACACGCTCCGGGATATCGAATTTTCAGGAGTCTAGCCGTCGGCTGACGGTAACACAATGGAACCATTTGTCAAGAAGGAAGATTTGATAATGTCAGAAGCAAGTAATATGTCCGGTTTATAATGGTCACCAGGAGGTGGCCAATGAGATGGGCAGAGTTGTTACGGGAGATCCGGTCTGCCCGTGCGTTACACGCAGACAGGATTATGCGATTTGAAGAGGCTTATGGTGTATGGACAGGGAAGCGATTGAGTCAGGAAGAAGCAGCGCGGATACTGGGAGTCTGTTCAGTTCATTCTACAGCGATCGCGGGAGTCATTACTGATACACGCCTGAGGGCGGTGGAAAGGTAAATAAAGGTCAGCCTACACAGTTTGAGCGTACCAAGAGACAGTTAGGGATCGAGATGACTGCTGCCTATTCTCCGCAGGCACGGGGAAGGAGCGAGCGGGTCTTCAGTACGCATCAGGGTCGGCTTCCCAAAGAACTGGTACTGTATGGAATCACTACGATGGAAGCGGCTAATCGTTATCTGGCCGAGATATATAGACCGGCATTCAACATCGAGCTTATGCAGCCTCCTGCCGAGGAAGGTTCAGCCTTTGTGCCATGGGTTGAATCAAACCTTGACGACATCCTGTGCGAGCAGTACGACCGAACAGTTACCGCCGATAATTGCGTAAGATTTGAAGGGAAAACGCTGCAAATCCCTGCAAACCGTCATAGATGTCATTACGTCAAGGTCAAGGTACGTGCCCATCTGTACGCGATTCACTGGCTGTTTTTCACGGCCCGAGAAAGGTGGCTGATTATGACGCACAGGGAAAACTGAAAGAAAACAAAAAGGGAAAGGAAAATGCAGCGTAGGTCCGCCGCTCGCCACTTCCTCAGGAAAGCTGCGGAAGTCATAGACTGAAGCAGCTTTCCTGAGCGGTACAAAGCGGACAATGCATGTCCTACAAAACCGGACAGTTCTATTTGTTGACAACACAGTCGAAATGAATTGTTCTCTATATCGGCCATTACCATAAATAAAAATATGGTTTCCTCAACTTCGTTATTGACAACATGAGGTTCGGGAAGTATAAGCCACGAAATATGCGTTAGGAGCATTCATCTTATGATCACCTTTAAAAACGTGAATAAGTGGTTCGGAAAGCTTCACGTCCTTAATAATATCAATTTTCATGTAGACACGGGAGAAGTGGTTGTCGTATGCGGTCCGAGCGGATCGGGAAAGAGCACCCTTATCAGATGTATAAACAAGCTGGAACCAGTACAGAATGGTGAGATTGTTGTTGACAGCATACCCATACATGACCGCCGAATAAACCTCACCCATTTAAGAGCTGAGATAGGATTTGTCTTCCAGCAGTTTAACCTCTATCCCCATATGACTGCCCTCCAGAATATCACACTTGCTCCCATCAATGTCAGGAAGACCAGTCCGGAAGAAGCGGAAAAGCTTGGTCTTCAACAGTTGAAAAGAGTGGGCATCCGTGAAAAGGCCTATTCATATCCTGCTCAGTTGTCCGGGGGTCAGCAGCAGCGTGTGGCCATTGCGCGCGGTCTTGCCATGCAGCCCAAAATAATGCTCTTTGATGAGCCCACGTCGGCCCTGGATCCGGAGATGATAAACGAGGTGTTGGATGTCATGCGCAACCTGGCGCGCGAGGGTATGACAATGATAGTGGTTACACATGAGATGGGATTTGCCCGCGAGGTTGCCGACAGGGTCGTCTTTATGGATGAGGGGCAGATAATTGAGGAGGCAACACCAGACGATTTCTTTTATCGTCCGCAGAATGAACGCACAAAGCTTTTTTTGAGTAAGATTCTAAAGCATTAACGGGCGGGTGTGTTCCTCGCAATGGTAAATATCAGTATCGTGGCGGGGGGTGTTTTTTTAAACTATTTTAACAAAGGAGGTTATTCGATGAAGAGAGTATGGAAGTCTGTATTAGTGCTGGCTGTGGTATTTATGCTTGTACCGTGTATCTGCTTCGCAGGCCCTACCTATGACAAGGTCAAGGACGCGGGCGTTGTCCAGGCAGGTCTGATGTATAACAGCATTCCCGCGGCGTATTTTAACGACAAGAATGAGTGGGTTGGGTTCGATGTAGATATAGCTTCGGAGGTTGTAAAGCGTATCGGGCAGTCGATGGGCAAAGAGCTCAAGATGGAGAAGATCAAGCTGAACAACAAGACGCGTATCTCATTCCTGACATCGGGGCGGATCGATATGAGTACCGCCAACATGACCCACAAACGTGAGAGGGATAAGACGATCGATTTTTCCATCACCTATTTCTTTGATGGCGAGAAGATCCTGGCCAAAAAGGGCATGTACAAGGATCACAAGGATTTTGTGGGCAAGAAGCTTGCTTCCATGCAGGGCACAACCAGCGAGAAAAATGCCATCAATCTCCTGAAATCGCTGGGTGACACGGACCCGAAGGTCATCAGCTTCCAGGATGAGCCCTCATGCTTCCTGGCGCTGCAGCAGGGCAAGGTTGCCGGCTGGGCGACCGATAGCACGATCCTCATCGGTTACGCCGCGAAGGAGCCGGGCAAGTATGAACTGGTCGGCGACTTCTTCAGCGATGAGCCCTATGGCATCGGCCTTCCCCAGAACGACAGCGACTGGCGTGATGCCGTCAACTTCGCGATCCAAGATATGTGGAAGGACGGTACCTACATGGAAATATATAATAAGTGGTATGGTGCTGACACACCCTATTACTTCCCGATGACTGAAAAGATTGAGATGTGGCCCTAAAAATTAATGTTTGTTTTGAGTGACGAGAGCTGCGGCCCGGGAACTGCTCGGGCCGCAGTTTTTGTGTGTTATCTTCCCTTTAGAAAACGGATGTGAGAATGATGGAGCCCTGGAAACGCCAGGTTCAGCAATTTATGATAGTGGCTGGGATAGCCCTTGCCATATATCTTTTTTTCGCACATATTGACTTTGGATATGAGTTTCACTGGTCCGTGCTCTGGGAGATGAATCCCACCTATCAGGAGGTCTTTGGTGTCTGGCTGCTGCGCGGTCTCCTGATTACCGTAGAAATTTCGCTGATCAGTACCGTTATTTCTCTTCTGTTAGGTACATTTTTCGGTATAGCCCGTCTGTCAAATTTTAAACCCCTCTACTGGTTTGCCACGGTATATGTGGAGTTCTTCCGCAATACGCCTCTGCTGGTACAGCTCTTTTTCTGGTATTTTGCTTTTCCCCTGGGGCTGCCAGACGCGGCTCGCGAGTTTTTATATAACCACAATTACGAGCTGATAGCCGCTACAGGTGGTCTGAGTATCTATACAACTGCCTTTATTGCTGAGATAGTGCGCGCTGGCATACAGGCTATCCCACGGGGACACTTGGAGGCCGCAGCTTCATCTGGATTGAGCAGGATTCAGTCGTTGCGTTTTGTCATTCTGCCACAGGCTTTTCGTGTGATTATGCCCCCGCTTGGAAGTGAACTCCTGAATAACATGAAAAACTCTTCGCTCGCTATGACCATAGGGGTGGCTGACCTCTGCTGGCAGGCACAGCAGATTGAGTCCTTCACATTCCGGGGATTTGAGGCTACCACCGCGGCTACGGTCATCTATCTCAGCCTCTCCCTGATTATCAGTATGCTGATGAACAGTGTGAATCACCATTTGGAGGTAGGGGAAAAAAAGGAGCTGAGTCTCCTGGATAAGACTCTTGCCCTTATGGTAAGGCCTGTTTTGCTTCTGATATCGTTTATTGCCGGAGGTGTGCGGTGGATTATCAATAGTTTGAGGCCGGGGAAAGATGAATCACTGGAAGTGGAAACCCCTTATATATCCAGCGGGGCTCAGTGGCTGTACCGTTTGCTCAGCGTTCTCTCTATGGCAGGTAAGGCATTGTTTCTCCTGCTGTTGTTTGCGTTGCTCACTGTGCTGGGATACGGAATCTATGGCTTTAACTGGGCCGTCATATCCGATAACTTCTGTGCGCTTTTGATATGGACATTCCCGCACGGATTGGGTGGTGAAATCTTCTATGGCCTCGGAGGACTTTCCCTCAGCATAGTCCTGGCCTTTATCGCGTTGACGGCAAGTTTTGCCATCGGTCTGGCGGCAGGCCTTGGGCGTCTGAGTAAAAGCCCTCTGATAAGCACGCCAAGCATCCTCTATATCGAACTTATACGTGGCAACCCTCTTATAATGGTTATATTCTGGATATATTTCTTTTCCCCCATCATTACAGGGATGCAGATGGATGTTTTCTGGAGTGCCACGATAGCGTTCACGATATTTTCAGGGGCTTATCTGGCGGAGATTGTGCGTGCAGGCGTAAAGGCCATTCCCCCGGGACAGATGGAGGCGGCAACGGCATCGGGATTGAACTATTTCAAGGCGATGCGTTTCGTGATTCTTCCACAGGCGCTAAAGATGATGATCCCCGCCATCGTGGGACAGTTCATTGCCCTCTTCAAGGATACCT
>CAZSYH010000006.1:0-67526 GCA_964610735.1 uncultured Syntrophaceae bacterium
CGCCTGATCTTCAAGCAGATGGAATTCGTCGGCGTCAAGTCCATCTTTGTCGTCGTTCTCACCGGCACGTTTACTGGCATGGTCATGGCTCTGCAAGGTTATTACGGTTTCAAGATGTTCAATGCCGAGAGCCTCGTCGGTTCCACAGTCGCGCTGGGAATGACCAGGGAGCTTGGCCCTGTTCTCACCGCTTTGATGGTAACCGCCAGGGCGGGTTCAGCCATGGCGGCGGAGCTGGGAACGATGCGCGTGACTGAACAGATAGACGCCCTGTATGTCATGGCCGCGAATCCCGTTAAACACCTTATTGTCCCAAGAGTAATCGCGGGAGTGCTGATGCTTCCCCTCCTCACCGTTGTGTCTGACTTTATGGGAATTCTGGGGGGATATTTTGTCGGTGTGCCCATTCTGGGTATTAATTCAGGAGCTTTTATAAACAATATTACCAAGATGGTAGATCTGGGTGATATTTACCATGGTTTAACCAAGGCGGCATTTTTTGGGCTCATCCTGTCTCTGGTAGGATGCCACAAGGGATTTATCGCGACAGGAGGCGCCGAAGGGGTGGGAAGGGCCACCACGGAGGCGGTGGTTCTTGCATCCGTGTCGATCCTGATAAGTGACTACCTTCTTACGGCGATTATGTTTTAGATTATGATTAAACTTGTTGGTATTCATAAGTCGTTTGGGCGGCAAAAAGTTCTGGATGGTCTGAACCTTGATATCGAGGACTGCAAAACTACCGTTATTATCGGTGGCAGCGGCGGGGGGAAGAGTGTTCTCCTTAAGCATATTATCGGGCTTTTAAAACCCGACAGTGGGCAGGTGTTTGTTGACGGTGTTGACATTGCCTCGCTTAACGACAGAGGTCTAAATGAGATACGGAAGAAATTCGGCATGCTCTTTCAGGAAGCGGCGCTTTTTGATTCCATGAACGTAATGGAGAATGTCGCTTTTCCTTTGAGAGAACATACCAGAAAGAAAGACAAGGAAATAAGAGAGATAGTGAAAGAAAGGCTGAAGGCGGTTGGTCTTACCGGTGTTGAAGATAAAATGCCTTCAGAATTGAGCGGTGGTATGAGGAAGAGGGTGGGGCTTGCCAGGGCGATTGCCATGCAACCGCAAATCGTTCTGTTTGATGAACCCACTACCGGTCTGGACCCCGTGATGACTGAGGCGATAAACGAACTTATTGTTGAAACGCAGAGAAATTTTGACCTGACCTGTGTGGTTATAAGCCATGATGTCCAGTCAATTTTTACGGTGGGCCATAAAATAGCCATGCTTTATGAAGGCAAGATCATAGAATATGGGACTCCTGAGAAGATAAAGATGTCCTCAAATCCTGTGCTGAGGCAATTTCTTTCAGGGAGTCTTGAAGGCCCGATAAGTGTGATTTAAGGGAAATGACAAAGCGGTGGAAATTCAAAAGTCAAGATCCCAATGACTAAGAATGGAGAAGAATATGTCTTCAATCAGCACGGAAGCAAAGGTAGGTCTGTTCGTTCTGGCAGCATTGATTATATTGGCATACATGTCCTTCAGGGTCGGCGAATACGGGTTCGGCCTCAAGAAGGGATACCTGGTGAACGTGGTATTTGATAACGCTACGGGTCTTGAGAAAGATGCCTCCGTGCAGATAGCAGGCGTGGAGGTGGGGAGGGTCGAGGAGATATCCCTCAAAGACGGCAAGGCCCTGATTGCTTTGAGGATACTTCCATCAGTAGAGCTGGAAAAGGATGTGGCGGCCAAGATAAAGGCATATGGCATATTGGGTGATAAATATGTGGATATTGTGCCCGGAACAAAGGGTGAGACATATATCGCGGCAGGAGGGAATATTACCAGAACAGGACAGCAGGCCGATATCGACAAGCTGCTGAGTGAACTCGGAACTATAGCTGGCGATGTTATGAAGGTGACGGCCTCGCTGAAAAATACCCTGGGGGGCGCGCAGGGGGAGGAAAACCTCAGGGCAATAATAGAGAATACCAGGGCCATTACTGAGAATCTGAACAGAGTCGTAACACAGAACGACGAAAAGCTCAATCTGATGATAACCAATCTCGGCGAGGCCTCGGCTGAGATGCGCAGGACCTTTGCGACGCTGAACAGCATCGTGGAAAAGATCGACAGAGGAGAGGGTACTATCGGTCAGCTGGTTGAAAACAAGGACGCCTTTGACAACCTCAATCAGACCCTTGCATCACTCAAAAACATCACCGAAAAGATTAACCGGGGGGAAGGCTCCATAGGGAAGCTGGTCAATGACGAAGATACCGTAGATAATCTGAACGCAAGCATGAAGAGCCTTGGAAAGAGTATGGAGGGAATAGACCGGTACGTGTCGAAGACCGAGCAGTTTAAGACATTTCTCAGCTACCGGGGGGAATACCTGTTTGACGGCGGTGACGGGAAGGGCTACCTTGACCTGACGATACGGCCGAAGGAAGACACCTTCTATGTCCTCGGACTGGTTTCTGACCCCAGGGGCAGACTGACGGTGACAGATACCACCACGGCGGGTGGAGCACCAGTGCGAACCGAGACGTGGGATAGAGACGGTCTCCTGTTCACCGCGCAGATTGGAAAGAGATTCAAGGACATAGCCCTCAGGGGAGGTATTTTTGAATCGACGGGCGGCGTCGGTATAGACTACTTTGCCTTTAATGATAATTTGCAGCTTACCTTTGAGGCCTTTGACTTTGACAGTGACCGGAACGCGCACCTCAAGACATACGCCGAGTACCGGCTCTTAAAGCATATCTACCTGTCGGCCGGATGGGATGACTTTATCAGCAACCAGGGCGGTGATTCCCCCTTCATAGGATTCTCGATAAAATTCGAGGATGAGGATCTCAAATATCTCCTCGGGAGTGTTCCGATACCTAAATAGGGACAGCTGTCCCTAAGGGAGGATCGATATGAAAAAAAGGATATTTATTTTTTTCGTTCTTTTGCCTTTTCTGTTTTTTATATCTGCAGGCATCGTTTGCGTGGCCGATGTTCAGGCTGAAGAGATGGCCCCTGATCTTGAGATGCGATCAGTTATCCAGTCAGTGGATGTTTACGCGTATCCCGGTGAAGGGGAGAAGGCAGAGCAGATTCACGGGAAGCTGCTTTCAAAGGCAAGGGAGCGCATTCTTGAAGGGGCAAAGAAGTATCTTGATTCCAGAACAAAAATTGCCGGTATCAACCTTGAATACAAAATCATCAAGAACAAGACAGGACATTTTGTTACCGTTCTGAGCGTGGAAAATTATGATGTTGATGATAAAGGCCGCTACCACGCGAGTATGCAGGGAGAGGCAGAATACCGGCTCGAAGGCCTGACATATGGGGACGACAGGCTGCGGACTGTGCTGATGAAGCCCGCGGCGCCTCTTGCCGTGGATGTATGGACGGACAAGAGGGAATATGGCGAAGGCGAACGCGTCAAGATATTCTTTAAGGGGAATAAAGATTTCTATGGCAAGATAGTGAAAGTGGGTGTAAAAGGCAAAGTTTTCCAACTCCTGCCCAATAATTACAGGCAGATCTCCTTTTTTAAAAGGGGTAAAACTTATACCATCCCGGATGAGGGGGACAGATTTAATCTTGAGGTTCAGTCTCCTTTCGGGGAGGAGAGAATCATTGTGTACGCCTCCGACCTGCCGCTCAGCCTGAGAAACATGAAGATGGTAGAGGGGGGGATTTACACCTACAGGGGAAAAGAGACTTCCCTCGGCAAAAGTGTAAGGAAAAGCATCTCAATCCCTGAAAATGGAACCGCAGAGTTCTGCGAGTCCGCCTGGAAAATAAAGAAAGTTTTTTGACGGCTTATGGTAAAGATCGACTTTTTGCGAAGCCGTTTTGTATTGACATCTACCGATTTGGATATATATTAGCCGCAGATTTACGGGAGTGGATTTGAAAAATGTATTTCAATCCATCAGAAATATCCCTTATAGGGAAAATGTTTCGCCATGCCGGGGATCTGGCTGAGGGGTATTTTCATCTTGGCAGCGGTGGATTAAAGACTCACAGGTACGAGGTTGAAACTCTTGCCCGTCTTAGTGGTCACGAGGTGGACAGCAAGGCTTTCGCGCATCTCTGCAGGTATCTTTATCAAAAAGAAGACGACGCCGATCATCCCGACAGTTTCTATTTCTTCAAGATCTGCCTTCAGGATGACCGGATTCTTGACGCGGTGAAAAGGAGCAGGCCGTTCGTTAAACTGGAGCCTCTTATGCTGTACATAGCCGCGCATGAGCTTGTCCATGTTATCCGGTTTAACTGCATGGAAATCAAATTTGACGCACCATTGGAAGAAAAGATTGCCGAAGAAGAAAAGGTACATTCGATTACCAGGAGCATGCTCCAGCCGGTGGCTGACACAGACATTAATCTTGTGCTTGATTGTTTCAGCAGCCGTTACAATATAGGAGACATATTTAATTAGTTCCCGAACGAAGAGAATGTTCGGGCGCGAAGTAGTTGGACGGGAGAAAGTTTTATGCCTATTTACGAGTACAAGTGCGGGAAATGCAACAAGAAGTTCGAAGTATTTCAGGGTATCACAGATGGTGAGGTAAAAACCTGCAAGTTCTGTGGAGGGCCGGTTAATAAATTGATATCCCTTTCCTCCTTTCATCTCAAGGGGTCGGGCTGGTATGTAACGGATTACGGCGGAAAGAAACCCTCCGCTGGTGAGACGTCCGGGAGCGAGACACATTCCACCGCAAGCGAAGCAACAACCGCCGCGCCGGATTCCAGACCCTCATCTAAACCTTCATCCGAAAAGGGTGAGTAATTTCGAATTACTCAATTTGCAATTCCTTAGATCCTGGTTACTCTGAACACTTCTTCAACAGTGGTCATTCCTTCCAGAACCTTGCGCACGCCGTCCTGCACCAGGGTGATCATTCCAAGTTTGACCGCTTCCTTTCCTATTTGATTTGTATCCGATGTCTTTAAGATCAGCTTTTTCAGGTGATCGTCAAGGATCATCATTTCAAAAATGGCCGCTCTTCCCCGATAGCCGGTATTCATGCAGGCAGGGCATCCCTTTTTCCTGTAAGTTTTGCAGCCATCCGGTATGCCTTTGCTCAGGCCGATTTTTGTTAGTGATTTGTCATCCGGGATATATTCCTCCCTGCATTCAAGACAGAGAACTCTTACCAGTCTCTGGGCTATGATGGCTATAACTGAAGATGTTATCAGAAACGGTTCTATCCCCATATCAATGAGACGTGTGACGGCGCTGGCCGCGTCGTTGGTGTGCAGTGTGGAGAATACGAGATGCCCTGTCAGAGATGACTGGATGGCGATTTCAGCGGTTTCCATATCCCGGATCTCTCCCACCAGGATTACATCGGGGTCCTGCCTTACAATCGACCGAAGCCCCTTGGCAAAGGTAAGATCAATTTTTGGATTTACCTGAATCTGTCCTATGCCTTCGATTTGGTACTCTATGGGGTCTTCTATTGTGATGATATTGATTTCCGGATTGTTTATGGTGGAGAGAGCGGCATAGAGTGTCGTCGTCTTGCCGCTTCCTGTCGGGCCTGTCACCAGAATAATTCCGTATGGTGACCTGATAAGATCGTCAAGGAGATTGAAACGTTCCTTGTCAATCCCCAGATCAATCAGTTTGAAAGACGTATCTGTTTTATCAAGAAGTCTCAGGACAACTCTTTCACCAAAGGCAATGGGAATTACCGATACACGAATATCGATATTTTTATCCCCGATTTTGATGTTGATTCTCCCGTCCTGTGGGAGCCTCTTTTCGGCAATATTGAGCTTCGCCATGATCTTTATACGTGAAGCAAGGGAAGACTGGATCTTTTTCGGCAGATTCAGGGCATTATACAGCACCCCGTCAACCCGGTATCTGACGGTGAGTTTGTGCTGATAGGGTTCTATGTGGATGTCGCTGGCTCGGTCCTTGACAGCACGGGACAATATGAGATTGACCAGCTTTATTACCGGCGCG
Organism: uncultured Syntrophaceae bacterium; assembly: GCA_964610735.1. Taxonomy (GTDB): domain Bacteria; phylum Desulfobacterota; class Syntrophia; order Syntrophales; family UBA2210; genus UBA2210. The sequence goes on from CAZSYH010000006.1 coordinate 5,978, forward strand.
TCACTGGTATCGTCGAGCAGGTCGGCTGTTTCCTCGATTTCGGAAATAATGCTGTCAGGAGATTCTTCGGTCATATCCTGAACGAACTCCTCGGCGGAACCGCTACCCTGATCATAAGCCATATTTATGGCAGAAAGGATGGCCGAACTGGTGGAAAGGATGATTCTGGCATCTTCCCAGTCAAGAATGCGGCGAAGGTCATCAATGGGTGGAAAATCGGAAGGATCGTTCACCGCTATGGATGTGCCGTCGGCAGTTTCAATAGGCGCCAACTTGTGCTTTTTAAGGTATTGAATCGGGATTTTCTTTGTAAAATCAGCCCTTATATCCTCCGCGGGAAGTTCGGGCCAGAAGGGGATATCCAATTTGACGCTCATCTCCCGGAGGAGATCTGTCTCGGTAGTATTGGTTAGTTTGGTCAAGCTTTTATCCTGGTTCAAGGTTTATCAGTTTACGGTTCAGGCCTCTTTACTCCTTACTCTTTACGCTTTTTCTCGTAGGTTTTGATCACGCCCTCTTCGACTTCATTGATATGTTTCTGCTTTTCTTCATATATCGATTTTGCTTCAGTCGGGTTTTCTACGATGCGGGGGGTGATGAATATGAAGAGATTCCGTTTTTCACGAGTCTCACTCTTGTATTTGAAGAGCCAGCCAAGACCCGGGATGTCTCCAAGGCAGGGGGTCTTGTACACGGTATTGGTAATATCATCTCCTATGAGACCGCCGATGACTATGGTGTTTTTGTCTTTGATTGTTACAGTCGTCTTGGTTGTGCGTTTCAGCGTGGTGGGTCGGTCGTTGGTATCGTCCCCCACCATTTTTGTAACTTCCTGGAATATGTTGAGGCGGACAAAGCGTTCTCGGCTGATTTGCGGGGTAATTCTCAGGGTTACTCCCACATCCTTGTATTCATAGCTGCTGTAATCTGTAACGGTAGATGAATCCGCTCTGGTCTGATAGGGCACATTTTCCCCGACATATATCTCCGCCTCTTCGTTGTCTAGTGTGAGTATCTGGGGCGTGGAGAGTATATGGACATCCTGGTCAGTTTGATATGCCTGGAAAAAGGCACCAAGGCTGGGGAAAAGAATATTGCCGACAGTTATCCCTTCGCCCAGCACACCAACAGAAAACCCTGACGGCCAGGTAGGGATTCCTTTTGAATCAAGGTGAGGTATTATGCCTCCGCTCACAAATCCTCCCCCATAAGCGCCAGCCCGTCCCTCGGTAGTGAAGTCATTTCCCGCTACCCATTCTGCGCCAAGCGTAAAGCCCTTGTCCACATTGACTTCCATAATAAGGGCTTCGATATATACCATCGGGCGGGGAACATCGAGTTGCTTGATCACGCCCTCAAGTACATTATAATCATCTCTCTCGGCCGTGATGATAAGGGTGTTTGTGGCCTTGTCCGGCACGATGCTTATATCTTTTGAGAGGAGGGGAGCTTTCCCTTTTTGGGTGTCTTTCGCGTCCTTTGATGGAATATTCATTAAGACCTTTGACAGCTCTTCGGCATCCGCGTTCTCAAGGCGATAAACACGCAGCCTTTCTTCTCCTCTCGGGACATCCTTGTCCAGGAGCTTTATAAGCTGCTTTATGCGCATAGTATCATTTTCACTGGCCAGGGTTATTATGGTGTTTGTGCGTTCATCGGCCACAATCTTCATGTTTGAATCGATAGAGCCCTTTTTTTGTGCGGCTGTTTTCTGAAATATCTGATCCAGCGATTTGGCAATTTCCGTGGAAGAGGCGCGTCCCAGGGGTATGACAGATATCTGCTCCTCGATCCCCTCAATATCCAGGGCGCTTACTATTGTGAGAAGTCTTTTTATGTTGGAGAGAAGGTCGGTTACGATAAGCATTCCCGTTGGGGGATAGGACAGGATAACGCTTGATTTGGATATCAGCGGCGTTAAAACTTTTTTCAACTCATCAGGGTTTGCGTAGCTCAGAGAAATGATCTGCGTTACAACCTTGTCTTCAGGGTCTATTGCGCTCTTCTTCAGACGGGTTTCAATGTTTTTTGTCCTTGCGTCTTGTGAGGGAACTATCTTTATGATATCCCCGGCAGGAACCACGCTGAATCCATGCACGTCCAGCACCGATTCAAATACCTTATATGCCTCTTTGACTGAGATTTTTTTCGGGGAGATTATAGTAACCTTTCCCTTAACCCCTGTGTCGATCACGAAATTGCTGCCCGTCAATTCGCTGATAAATTTTATGAATACCCTTATATCAACATCGTCAAAATCTATGGTTACGTACCTGGCATTTTCTTTACCTGGCTCTGGTTTTTTCTCTGCCGGCATTTCCTTTTTTTCGATTTTCCCGGCAGGGGGAATTTCCGGGGACTTTTTTCCAGGGCTGACAGTTTCTTTGCCGGTAGTAACGAGCTTTTCATCCCCTGTTACCCGGGCGCCCATTATGTTTCCGGGTGCAGTGAATGACACGACGCACAGAATGATGACAGATAACAATAAGTATTTTCTTGCTGATTTTCTCATGCTGAAAGTATCTCGTTTCCTGTAGTTATTGTAACAGTTCACGGTTTTCCCAATAAGTTATACAACGATGAGCGAGACCCAACGATTCTCTGTTTTTTCAACCGTAAACCGGTAACTGTAAACAGGGAACAGTTACTGTCACTCAAAAACTTTTCTAAACTCTGCCGATTCGCGAACATTCTTCAGGTCTCTATCATTTTTTGCCCAGTTTTTCACACTATTATTTATCGAGGCAGCCATTTTCAGATAATGGAGGCTCTCTGAAATATTCCCCGACAGAGAGTAGAGGCATGCCAGGTTGTAGTATGGATCAATATAATCAGCCTTCAGAGTCATGGCCTTTATGAACATGTCCGCAGCCTCTTTGTTTTTCCTCCGGCTCATGTAAATGACCCCGAGATTGTTCAGGGCGAAGACATGCTCCGGCTCGATACTCAGGACTTTTTTGTACCCCTCACCGGCCTTATCCATGTCGCCTTTCTGCTGGTAGCCCAGGGCCTTTCGGTACAGCGTGTCCACGCCGGATATCGTATCGGCGCCAGTTTTCACGCTGCCGTCATTTCCGGCCATGGGGGAGGGGAGGGTTTTCTTCTCGCCGCTGTCGAGAAGTGGAACTGCCGCTGTGCCTGTGATGATCGCCTTTTCCTGTTGTGATGCCGTCACCTTCTCCACCGCGACATTTTCGTGAGGGATTACACCCTCTCTCCCGTCACGTGCGTTGTTCTCAAACACCAGAAGGGCGATCGCGGAAAGGGATATCAATGCGACAGCCGCAAAGATTACCAGTCCCATCTTGCGGCCGGTATTATTTTTGTGGGTTGCCACAGGCACTATACGACTGTAACGCTGGTAGATATTATCCTTTTCTTTCTGAGCCTTTTTAAGGGCGTTATCTATATGACTCATCTATCCCACTTAAAAAAAATTGCATTTGAAAAAAATTCAAAAACCGCTTCTCTGTCCACAGTGACTGCCAGCAACAGGAGAATAAGTATAATCAGGGTAGAGAGAAGCAACAGACATTCTCTTTTCCTCCGAGACATTGTTTTGTCTGTCAGGTAGCCGCTGCCGATATCGGATACCGTTTCCCTTACAAGATTTCTGCTGATAACGTTGCAATCCCCGCTGTACGCGATGAGCAATGCCCTGTCACAGATGGCATTTATGCGCCGGGGGATGCCTTTGGAATAGCTGTGGATCTTTCTGAATGCCTGGCTGGAAAACCGTGGGAATCCATTGTCTGCGCCCGCTACCGCCAATCTGTGCCTTATATAGTCTTCTTCCTGGCGACGATTAAACGGGGTCAAGTTGTACCTCACTGTAATCCTCTCATTGAGTTGTTTCAAAGATGGTGATGTCAGGAGTTCCTCCAATTCCGGTTGTCCAATGAGTATTATCTGCAACAGTTTTTCCCTCTCGGTTTCAAGGTTGGAAAGCATCCGGATCTGTTCCAGCACGCCACGGGAAAGGTTTTGGGCCTCATCAATAAGCAAAACCGAATTTCTACCCGAAGAGAAGTTTTTCAGAAGAAATGCATTCAAGGCGCTGATATGGCGCTTTCTGGTGGGTCTTCCCCTTCCTGACTTAATGCCAAACTCCTGATTTATAGTTGCCAGAAGTTCCATCTCTGAGAGAGAGGGGTTGAATATAAGGGCGCTGTCAATCGATTGATCCAGGACGGAAAGCAGTTTTCTGCAGATGGTGGTCTTGCCTGTTCCAATCCCTCCAGTAATCACCATGAATCCTTTTTTTTCATTTATGCCGTAGAGCAGGTGACTCAGCGCTTCACTGTGCTGCGGACTGAGAAAGAGATACTTGGGATCCGGAGTCAAATTAAATGGATTTTCTTTCAAGCCGAAATATGATGTATACATGGGCAATGGTTTACGGTTCGCTGTTTACGGTAACCGGCAACTGATAATTACTGGAAAATATATTCCAGATTTTGTTCTTTGCCTTTCCTTTTGATAGTAAGGTTTATCGAGGAGCCCGATTTCAAACTGTCATACAGCTTCAGCATCTCGTCCGGGCTCTTAATCGGCTGGTCGTTAACACTCTGTATGATATCCCAGTTTTGCATGCCCATTTTCTGAAAGATGCTTCCGGATTTTATGCTGCTTATTATGAAGCCGTCCGATTTTCCAGCGGAGAAATATGGTCGAATCCTGGCCTGGGTAAGAATCTTGCCCATGTCTTTCATGGCTTCGTTTATCTCGGCTTTATTCACGATTACAGAACTTCCGGCACCAGAGGCCTGCTTTTCCTCACTCTCCCTGTCTTTGCCGGGCTTATCCATTGCCAATATCTCATCCCTGCCGTCCACGCGCAGTACAACCATGCCGCGCATTATCCTGGCGACGGTGGCGGAGGCAACAGTATCTCCAGTCTTGAAAAGCCCCTGTTTCTTTTTGTCCTTTTCCTCGATAACGGCGCAATCGAAATTTCCTGTTCCGGAAACAGTGCCCAAAAGGGCCAGATCCAATTTTGTGGACTCCAACTCATTGACATCGATATATCTTTCTCCCGCAGCTTTATCGATTGAGCCGAACAGGTTTCTTTTAGAAATCACGCTGTAGGAATCCAGAGGTTGTTTTTTGACAACCTGAATATTCGCCTTTTCAGTAACTGTTGTTCCGGTTTTGACGCCGGCAAGTTTTGCGTTCACCACCCTGTAAAAGATATCCACGGACAGATATGCCAGGACGGTAATTGCTATAAGGATGACTATTGCACGATATTTTGTTGTCATAGTTTCAACTGTAAACCATCTATTACATAAACCTCGGGACTGGATTTGATAGGGTTCCCCTAAGTGTGGTCGAAATTCTTTTGCCAAGGGTGTGAACGTCCACATCACCTTTTATGGCGAGCCTGCTCCGCATGATATTTTCGTTCAACAATATATCTCCGTTGAAAGACCCGCTCAACTGTCTTCCCGCCATTTTTAAGTTGTTTATTTTCAGGGTGCGATTTTTGAGAGTCATATCCACCTCCATTTTATCAAAGTTCATCTCATTGAGGCCGAATATGTCTCCCAAAAGCTTTACGTTTCCGTCAAGGAGCGCGATGTTTGCGCTGCCTGTGCCGTTGATGAACCTGTCCCATTTTCCATTATACGACATGGTTCCCTCGAGCCTGCCGCCAATCTCGCGGCCTGTCGCTGTTTTGATGAAGGAACACTTTTCGAGGCTGATGTCATTAAACCCGGCATTTATTCTGACAGGTCCTTTGCGTGAAAAGCGGTTTGCGAAACCTATATCCGCCTTTAGACGCCCTTCGTATGCATTGGCATTCAAAAGCAGCGTCAGTTTGCCGGTAAAGAGGTTTATAATGGCCGGCCGCAGTTTTAAGGCGCTCATTCTGAGAATCAGATCCGGTTTGTCCCTGAAGCCGATTTCAATGTTGCCCAGTCTTATGCCCGGTAGCAAGCAGGGTTTCACAGAATCAATCAGGAGGACAACATTCGGGTTGTCGCCCTCGACAATTGATTTGATATACCTTCCCGCGCTGTCTGAAGGAAATCGAACATACAGAAAAATAGCCGTAATCAGCACGCCGTATATCGTATATGTAATCCATTTTTTTGTTTTCATGGTTATAACGGTTTACAGCTTACAGTTACCAGAACCCAGAACCCCTAATCTTCTAATCTTCTAATCTTTCATGTATGTCACAAGCTGCATCAAAACGGTCAGGTATTCCGAACTCCCCTTGCTCTGTTTTATCGAAATCCTTTTGATTCTGACCAGATTCTCCTGCGACTCCACAAGGTGCAGATACTCGACGAGTTGTTTCAGAGTGATGTTTTCCAGATTCATCTCCACGGATGATTCACTGTACGGGACCTTGTCCGTTGAGGTGGAGGGTTTCATGTATTTTATGTTCGGTTTTATCCCGCTTTGCCCAGCCTGTTTTTCCAGAAAAGAAAACAGTGTAAAATCTTTGGATCTGAGGGCAAGCATCCTTCCGATGTCAACCGAATTTTCTTTCAGCGCCACGTATTCCGAACTGAGAGAGGCCAGTTCTTTTAGGGTCTTCTCTTTTGCCTGAACAGAATGCCTGGTTTTTTCCTTTGCGTCCAGAAAAGGGAACAGGGCAAACTGGAAGACGATAAAGAGAGCGACCAGGGCAATGCCCGCTGACACGTAATATCTTTCCCGCTTTGTCAGTTTAAATTTAAATTTTGTCCAAAAATCCATCGCCATTGTTTTTTCTCTTACCTTCTAATCTTCTAACCTTCTATCCCTTTATCCCCATCCTCAAATCAAATCCGACCCGGCTCCCCTTTTTTATGAGACTGGCCGAGCTTATTGTAACGTCTTTAAACCAGTCCGATTTGCCGAGACTGTTTTTTATTCCGTCAACGCTGTTGAAGTTGTCGGTTTCGCCATTGATTTTCACAGTTTCCCCGTCAAACGTGAAACTCGTGATAAGAAACTCTGTGGATTCCGGAATAAGCCGGGAGATATCCTTCAATATGTCCAGTGTCTTTATCCCGAACCCATTGCCGTTCAGTCCGGCGGAAGACCGCCGCTCCCCGGCGATTTTCACTTTGAGCTGTTGGACTGGATCGACTATCTTTGTGACCTCGGGGCAGGTCTTTTTAAAGACAGCCGCTATTTCCTGGTTTACTCTGTTCAGACGTGTCCTGTCATAATGGTAGTCCATGTACAGATCAACTCCGAGGACGCAAAGGATTATGAGGACAAGCGCCGCTACCCACCTGAAATCTTTACGGAATTTTTCATACACCCTTTTCGGTCTGAACCTTCCCCTAGCAAAGTTAAAACCCGCGCCCTTCTTTACCTCCCCGGTTGCGAGAGCAATGGCCTGATTCATCAGCATGGAATTCAAACCTTCCGCGACCCCCTCCTTTATGCTGATATCTTCCGCGGCGGAGCTGTCAACCGGCTCCACCGGAAGGGAGAAAAATGCCTCCATTTCGCCTGTGAGGGGCCGGTATAGCGCTCCTCCTCCGGTCAGAAATATCTCCGCGGGTGCTTCTTCAATCTCTCCTTTCAACCGCAGGAATTCCAGCGTGTTCTTCACTTCAGAAAAGAATTCCCGGCACACTGCTGAAATCTTTTCTCCGGTTTCTCCTGTATCGCCCGACCTCTTTTTCTCTTCGGCTTCTGAGAATTCAATCCCGGCGGCCTCCGCTAACGCCTCGGTAATGCTCGCTCCACCGAAAGGGAAATGCCTTATGTGAAATATCCCGCCTTCCCTGAACAACACACCGGAGGTGTCTCTGTATCCGATGTCCAGAAGAAGGCCGCAGCCCTTGACACCGCCAGCTATCAGCTTAGAAACGGCAGGGACGGCATCTATATTAATGGCCGATGCCTCTACATGGCATTCGTCAAGGAGCCGGATCAAATTACCGACGGTGGATTCAGGGATCGCGGCCGCGAATATCCCTGATTGATCCCGCTGGTCCAAAACCGTGTAATCTATAAGAACGTCTTCGGCGGAATAGGGGATAAGCGGTTCAAGCTCGTACGCGATAGTCTTGTCAATCTTTTTTCTGTCTTTGAATGGAAGTTTTATATTGCGGAAGGAAAAACTTTTTGAGGGAAGCGAAGTTACGCACACGCTGTTTCTGAATGCGTCATTTTCAAACAGTTTTTTCAGGGAGCCTTCAACGCCGCCCGCCTCATCAATATCAACAAGGGACATGCCTGTGAGCTCGTACCCTCTCAGGCTGACTGTAGCCAGAACCGCCTTTATGCTGCTCCTGCCGATATCAAGGCCCAGAATCTTCTCCGGCATCAATCCACCTTCCAGGACAGTATCTTTACATCTTTGCCGTCGCTGTTTCTTTCGACTGTTCCGCTTACACTTCTGCTTATACCATTCAGATAACCGCTGGATGTAATTCTGAATATATCGCTCTTTACGGTTATCAGCTCGGAGTCGATGGTTATGCCGTCCATGCCCGTAACATTATTATACCAATTCGGCCCGGAAAGATCGTTTTCCTCGTCACGCCTGTATTCGTCCATGCTGGATACCATCTCTCCGGTGATTCCGTCGGCGAGCGCTATCAGCGCCAATTTGGGGGCAGTATTGATATTTATCTTCCCTTCACCATACACAGTAAGATACCTTGCGATTCCGGGTCGCTTGCCCGTGCCGTAGTACAAATCTTTGGTGATGCCCTTTACCATTAAAAGCTCATCAATACAATCCAGGGGAGCGTTTTTGCACGCGTATGGCTCTTCCAACCCCTCATAGTATATATTCTCGGCGCCGAAACCGGTTATCTCGTCGTCTTTATCTATCCAGTCCCTGACCGCGTCCACAATATCGCGGACCTGCTGCTCATCCATGTCAAATTCCGGCAGGGTCAGAAACCTTGTCAGCAGATCCCCGAGTTTACTGTTGTATTTATTGTCGGCCACAAGCCTATTGATTGGGATCTTACCGGATTCATCCTCGATATTCAACTCAAAGCGTCCCGCGTCAAAGAAAGCGGCTGAGCCGGCGGAAAACTCCTGTGATCCGGCCCAGTCCTCATTCAGGGAATCGAAACTGTTCTTGTCTTCACGCAGGAGCGCTTCGCCCGCGTAAAATCCTGACTTTGCCACACAGGCGGCTTGGATTCCGTCGCCAAGATTCGCGGCCTCGTATATCCCGGACCTCGATAAGATATTCAGGTGAAGCGTCACGGCGATAATGACGCTGATCATCAGTATCACCAATATCAACGCTACCCCTCTGTCGTTCATCAGGATCTTTTTCATGCCGTCCTCTTTACCCTGATCTCTATTCCCCAACCACCGGCAGAAACACCTTTGTCATAAACCTGTAAGGCCTGTCTTTGTCATCGGGATTCATGAAATTTATTTGTATGGACACGACAGCCGGCGCCTTGCCATGCTGGGCCTTAAAATCGGATTCAGAATTCCAGGAGTCGTATTTCTCTCCGGCGCGGTCATAAAACTTATACGTCAGTGATTGCAGCCTGTCGCAGAGGGTGTATCCCCCTTTTCTCGAAGCCTCCTCCGCGTTTTCTAATTTGTTCCGGTACAGATTATCCTTCCGTTTCAGGATGCAGCCATCTTTTTCCGTATCCACTTCGACAAAGTAGCTTATAGAGGCAGCGCCAGAGATTCTTTCATTGGAAAAGTCAATGTGCGCGAATGAAAGGAATGACAGCTCCGTAAACTCTTCTCTTCCCGTTTCGGTCTCTCCTGAAATGAATCTGAAAGAGCCTTTACTACTACAGACAGATTCCATGTCTTTTGTCATCCTGCTCATTGCTGTCCTTGCCATACTGTAGATGTCATCGGCGTACTGTGTATCCTTAACGATCCTGAAGGTGCCGGTATAGGCGGCATATACCGTTGTCAATACCGTCGCCAGTATAAATATGGCGATCAGTATCTCAATCAGCGTGAAGCCTCCGATTCCGGAATCACTGTTTGTGCGAGCGATCATATTCTACCCTACCCCCCTCATTTGATAACAAAATCGGAAAAGTTCTTCGGTGTAATTACAGTGGATTAACTTCCGGATAGGCGCCATAAATTATACGGTGCTTCAGCATGCGCTTTTCGTCGAGCAAACTGGTATATTCAGATATTTCCCGGAAGGAGATTGGGAAGAGCAGGTATTCAAACTTGCGTCCCGTCAATGGTTCATTTATTTTATTACCCCACTCCGATGATGATGACCCCGTTACCAAAACCTGCACATCCTCCAGGTTGTCGGCCATAAGTTTCAGCGTTACTCCAATATTGACGATGCGCTGGGCCTCATCGATAATTACCAGTGGATGATGGCCAACCAGCGTCTTCAGTTGTGTAGATGTCGTATCTGAGAGCATTTCCCGAATATCGACTTCATCGCCATTCAGATAAAGAGTTGAAAGGCCGGAAGTCTCGGCGAGGTGATTCACCAATGTTGTCTTCCCGACCTGACGGGCGCCCAAAACCAAAATGATCTTGCCCTTATGAAATCGTTTAAAAATGCTTTTTTCGAGTGTTCTGGGAAGCATGACTCACCATAAACCTCCCTTCAGCAAGCTGCGGATTAACCACTTTTCATCCCGGCGAATCAGGATGGATAAGTGCAAATATCTCGATTCAAAACGCAGGCTTTATTTTGAGATACCTCAAAAATGGGGTAGTATCTTCATGTTTTTCATCAGTAAACGGCGAACCTGTAAAGCGCGAGCCGGTAGGAATTATTCGACGTCATTTTTTCATTTACAACCTTAACCTCAAATTTTTTCAACTGCTCGAATTCCGTTTCCGTCACATCTACCTGCCATGAATAATCGGAGAAATCATTGCCGAAATTCCCGCTGTCGGAGGCGACATTTTTCGGATTCGCCGCCTCGATCTCAGCCATTTTGCTTTGGGCAAGGAGGGCAGCAGTGGTTTCAAGCCTCGCACTGCCTGCCATGGATATGCTCTGTGACTGGGATTGAAAAACCACAACGAGCGTTATGGCGAGGATGGCCATGGCAATCATGACCTCAAGGAGTGTAAAACCTCCGATGCCGGAACCACTGTTTATGCGGGCGATCATATTCTGCTCCATGGGGAATTTCTACCACAGGGCAGGTGGTTTTTTCAACAGGGGATTACAGTCGCATATTGACAATTGCGAGCATAAATATGCTATAAGTTTAGAGCATGGTTAAACACAACGCGCATCACTGATGGGTAGCTGGATGAAATTGTTAAAGATACTTCTTCCCGGACTGTTTGCGGCCCAGCTTATAGCCACCATACAGGTCTGTCTGTCTAATGCCGGCCTTTGCCGTGCCTTTGTGGCTATGAGGGAAGCCGGCTATCTCGTGGTGCCAAACCAGCATGCCATGGTGCACCTGAGGGAATTCGGCCCCGCCTTTTTCGGAGGCCTGTTTTTTACGCTGACTGTGGGGGCTGGTCTCTCTCTTCTGACTTTTGCCGCGTTTTGGACATGGGATCGCGTCTTCTCACGGAGCAGGTTATCTCTGGGCTTTTTCCTGATATTGTGGGTGGGATGTCTTGCATCGGTGAACTTTAAAGGCTTCTGCCCCGCTGCTGCCTCCTATTTTCTTTTTGTACCCCCCGTGGTTTTCGCGGCTGCCCTGAAATGGATGCCTGTTCAGGCAAGGCAGCGAACCCGGTCTGGAGAACTTGTCCACGTTATTCCTCTTCTGGTCCTGGCGCTTCTGTGGCTGCCCCGGGCCGGTGGCGACGTATTTCTCGACATCAGAGACAATCTCCTCATGTCCAATTCTTTTGGAACAAAAATCAGCGATTTCTATTACAAATACACACTCTATCCCGCGGAGGCCTTCAAATCACTTGATCAAAAAATGATCAGGACATGCAATCCCGATCAGCTCGGGAAAGGCCCAGTGGCAAACCTTGTAAAAGAAAGATTGCTCCGCCATGACTACCTTCCCATAAGCGGATACTCAAAGGCCGATCTGGAGATATCAAGAAAGAATGGCCTGCTTGTCTTCAAAAACAGGGGGAAGGCGATTCTTCAAATCCCGCCGAAAGCTTTTCTTTCCCGGTCAGGCCACATACTGAGGGAATTTTCCCTGAAGACCGACAGGTATTTACTCTTCAGGAAGTTTGTCTTTTTATGCCTTCTGACGGGGTCCCCCATCATTCTGTATATTGTTCTGCGCGCGCTGTTTTCCCTCGCACTGACCCCTTTGATGAACCCCTGGAGGACCTCTGCCGCGGCCTCTGTTCTCTGTTTTTTGACCGGCGGCGCTCTTTTGCTCCTGCTTTATTCAGGCAGCGGCAGGGCGGTGGATACAGGAAACCTGTCTGAAGTCATGGAATTGGAAAACTGGAAGGACAGGGTTGCGGCCCTGAAGTTTATAGGGCGGAAGGGGATGGAAGTGAGCAATTTCGAGTCCTATAAAAAAATGCTGAAAAGTCCCCGTGTGCCCGAGCGCTACTGGCTGGCAAAGGCCATGAGTAACAGTCGGAAACCCGAAATCGGCAGCGCTCTTCTGGCCCTGCTGAATGACCCGCACCGGAATGTAGTTTGCATGGCCTTTTATGCCCTTGGAGAGAGGAAGGACCCTGGCGCCGCCGTGGAAATCATAAAGAGGATTGAGTCGTCCGACGACTGGTACAGCCAGCAGTGTGCCTACAGGGCGTTGAGGAGTCTTGGATGGAAACAGGCAAAATCAAAATAAAGACAGTGTTTGTCTCCCTTGCGGTAATTGTCGCAATCGAGGTGATAGCGAGGTTTGCGGTCTCTGGTGGGGCTGATAATCTGTTGCTCATTCTGGGCGTTGCGCGCCTTCTTGAGACAATCTTTATTGCGCTTACAGTTTTGATCCTGGAAGGGAGCATCTCCTCCATAGGCCTTGCCCCGTCCGGCATGCTTTTCGGCTTGAAAAGGGGGCTTGTCTGGTCGGCCGGTTTCGGAACAATGGTGCTTCTTGTCTCTGCGGCGCTGTTTGCCCTCGGTATAAATCCCACCACACTGGTACACACCCGCCTTCCGGCAGGACGAAATGAGGTTGTCCTCTTTTTCCTTGTCGGAGGCATTGTGTCGCCCGTGGCGGAAGAGATCTTCTTCAGGGGGATAATATACAGTTTCTTCAGACGGTGGGGGGTATTCGTTGCCGTAGCTCTGAGCACGCTGGCATTTGTCCTGGCCCATCCCGCGGGCTCCGGGCTGTCCCAGATAACAGGCGGAATCCTCTTTGCCATTGCCTACGAGAAGGAGGGAAACCTGACAGTCCCCATAACCATCCATATCCTGGGCAATATGGCCATCTTCAGCCTTTCGCTGATGTCTTAGATCGTGACAATTATCTATTGTCCCCCCCCCCCCGTTATCTTCCGGCCATTTGATCCTGAAAATCAATATATTTATCAAAGGTTCTGACAGAGTTCAGAAAAGGTTTAAAGACCAGTGTAAAGCGCCGGTCTTTTTCGGCAAGGTGTATGACGGCCGGCTGTGTGTAATTCTTTCTGGAAAATCTGATTGTCGCCTCACCATCTGTAATTTTCTCTTCCTCAGAGAAATAAATATCCATGATCTTCACTTCTTCCGGAAGTTTGAAGGCGCGTTTCTTCATCTCGCCCCTCGCTTCCGGTGTCATGTCGGCGCTATGTGTCCAGATAAGATTGTTGTCCAGATCCAAGCGGAGGATATAATCAACCTGATTGCGTACTGCATCGCTTCGCAGTTCCCTTGTCGTGTCGATCATGCGGTTTACGACCGTCTCCAGCCCACCGCCGAGCATTGTGTCACGCACCTTAGGGACAGCGATGATCAGCATCAGTCCGATGAGAAATACGACCACGCTGAGTTCGATCAGGGTAAAGCCTTTATTGGATTCAGGTTGTTCAGGCTGAAGGCTGAAGGTTGAAGGCTGTAAGCTGCCAATTGTTGAGTTTCGTATGACCACGTACGATTGCCTTCTGTGATAGTGTTTAAGTTGTTTAAGTTGTAGGTATTTAGGTGTGTTAGGCTGTAAACTGACAGCCTTAAGCCTAAACAACCTGTTTGTTATTCAACATCCCAGCTTGTGATATCCTTGTTGTTTCCTTCGCCGTCCGGTTCTTCATCCGCGCCATAAGAGATAATATCATAGTCATCATGCGTTCCGGGGCAGAGATAAATGTATTCATTGTCCCAGGGGTCTTTCGGCACTTTTCCCTTTTCCAGATATCCGCCCTCTCTCCAGTTTCCGGGGAGGGTCCCCACTTCCGGGGGTTCAACCAGTGCCTGCAGGCCCTGTTCTGTGGATGGGTAACTTCCGTTGTCCAGTTTGTACAGCTTCAGGGTTGTTTCCAGGCTCTCTATCTGTATCCTGGCTTTTGTCTGCCTTGTCTCTTCAGGCCGGCTCATTATTCTTGGAACAATCAATCCCGCAAGAATACCCAGGATCACAATCACCACCATCAATTCAATAAGGGTAAAGCCCCGGTTGTTAAGATTTCTTCCCATGTTTATCTCCCGTTGTTTCTTATCTTCTGTCTTTCCGTTCCTATCCCTATTTTATCAACTGGTTCATCTCGAAGATCGGCAGGAGTATTGAGATAACAATAAAACCGACCAGCCGCCCCATGACGAGAATCATAACAGGTTCCAGCATGGATGTCATCATTGTTATATTTGATTCTACTTCGTTTTCAAGGCTGTCCGCGATCTTGTAGAGCATTTTTTCCAGTGTTCCGCTCTGTTCGCCTGCAGATATCATCTGAGTGACGATGGGAGGGAAGAGTCTGCTCTTCAAAAGCGTTGCAGACAGGTTCTGGCCTTCTTCAACATCCCTGGACGCCTCGGCAATGGAGTCTGCGATCAGCCTGTTGTTGACAACATTTTTGACTATGGAGAGGGCGGTCAGCATCGGGACGCCGCTTTCCAGGAGCGTGCCGAGAGTGCGGCTGAAGCGCGCCACAGCCATTTTATGGGTCAATGAGCCGAAAAGTGGCATCTTCAGCTTGATTTTGTCCCAGAGGTATTGTCCACGGATGGTCTTTGTAAACATGTATCTCAATCCAATGAAGCTTATAATGATAATAAGGACAATTGCCGTCCAGAAGGATTTTAAGAAGCCGCTTATGGAAATAAGAAAGATTGTTATTCCGGGAAGGGTCTGATGCATTTCGCTGAATATGCCGGTAATTTTTGGAACGATAAAGGTTGTCAAAAAGAAAAGGACGATGGTGCCTATAAGAAACATGAAAATGGGATAGGCGAGAGCCGCTTTTATCTTTCCCCGAAGCGCCTGCTGACTTTCATTGAAATCGGTCAGTCTTTCCAGCACAATATCGAGGGTTCCGGAGGCTTCACCCGCCCTGACCATATTTACGTAGAAGGTTGAGAAGATTGCGGGATAGCGCGAGATACTCCAGGCAAAACTGTTACCCTCATTTACATCCTCCTTTATCTGTGCCAGTGTTTTTTTCAGCCTGGGGTTTGTTATCTGGGAAATGAGCGCGGTCAGCGAAGTCACCAGAGGGAGGCTTGCTCCGAGCAAAGTGGCAAGCTGTCTTGTCATAACGGAAACTTCCTGCAGACTGATCCTCTTAAAAAGATCGCCGATCGATCTGCCGGTCGGCACTTTGTTTTCTTCTACCGACGTTTCCGTCAGGTCAATTGGGAAGATATTGGTTTCCCTCAGCTTCTGTCTTGCTGCAGAGACACTATCGGCATCGATAATGCCTTTAAGGCTTTTCCCCCTGATATCGAGGGCTTTGTATTCATAAACCGGCATGATTTATCACAAGTAATCGTTAACAGTGGTTAGTTCGCAGTTCACAGTTTTTTAGATGTTTTTGACTTTAAAGTAACTTGTCATTTCCGACCTGATCGGGAATCTAGTTTTTTGTTCATTTCCCTCTGGATTTCCGCATTTACCTGCCTGTGCGGGCAAGGCAGACGGGTGGGAATAACAAAGGCGGATATTTTTAGATTGTTACGCGGTCATCATAAATGAGGCCATGGTTAATATCAAGAATTTTTGGGTTCAAAATGTTCATCTCTCAGCAGATCCTCAACAGTCTTTACCGGATTGAAGGTTATGAGAGGCACTTCAACAAAGATGGTATTCCATTCCGACATTGAACCATTCCACAGCCCCGGAAGTTCCAGGACCTTCAAAGGTTTCCCTTCATAGGATTTACCTGAAACAATGTGGGTGTCTCTGTCAACGTATCTTTTCAGGTCGAATTTTTCCCCCCGGTAGTCTCTGATACCACATACCAGGTCAACTGGATTGAAGTATGTGGATGATTTCCATATGGCCTTCTGCTCTTCCGATTTCGCGTCGATCTGTACCTCCTCCACAATCTGCAGCGATTGTGCCCCGTCTTTTCCCTCTACCCAGAAGGGGCCGCCTCCAGGCTCCCCTTCGTTTCTTACCATACCGCACACCCGCAGTGGGCGGTTCAGCATACCGAAAACAAACTCTTTTTTTCGTGTGTCGGAGAATTTCTCAAAATCTGAAGGCAAAACCGCAAAGAGCTTTTTACGGCAGAAATCGGCTATCTCGGAAAATTGTTTTTCGTCCGGTTCATTCTCGTTCAGAAAACGCAGATAATGGAATATTTCTTCCTGCAGTCCTGCAAGATATCCCCCTAAGATCTTCTTATAAAGTACCGTTTCCGGCTTCAACCGGTCGGGAACAATATTGTCGATATTTTTCACGAAGATGATATCTTCCTCGATGGTGTTTAAATTCTTCAGAAGTGCTCCGTGCCCTCCGGGTCTGAACACAAGTCTGCCCGCGTTATCACGAAAGGGTTTGCCTTCAGTGTCAACCGCTATGGTGTTTGTGGACGAAAGCTGGGTGGAAAGAGAAATCTCAAACTTCATGTTATATCCGGTCTCATAATATTCCCTTATACTCGAGATATAGTCTTCGACATCAGACTTGTGTTCCTCGGAGACGGTGATATGTATCCGGCAGATGTGACTGTGATCCTGCACGTACATGGTGGCCTCAACCAGGTGCTCTTCGAGAGATGTGCGATTGCGGTCTGGATATGCGTGAAACTTGAGGAGAGCCTTGGGCAGATGCGCGTAGTTTAGTCCTTTTGATGTGAGGATATATTCCAGTATTTCGGAGATATTTCCCCGCAGGATATCGTGGATGTTCCGACCGTCGCGTGAGATGATATCTGACAGGTCATCGTAGAAGGCGAATCTGATGATCTCGTTTTTAAGGATTTCGGCTTCTTTTGTATCATTGAAGCCTTCCATTTCATAATAGCTGAACCAGCTGCGAAACATGCGACTGGCGGCACCGGAAGCGGGTACGAACTTTGTCATTTTCCCCTTTGCGGCAAACCTGTTATGCCTGAATATCAGGGCTTCTCTGTCTGAATCGGGAATAACAATTATCCCGTCACCGATTGAACAGGGCCTGTCAAGTTTAAGTGGAATCGTTTCACTGTGGAGAATCTCAAGCTGAGAAGACAGCTCTTTCACAGTTAATCCTTCCTTACTGATTGACTCCAGATCGCTTTCTGTGAATAGATTTTCTGACATTTGCGGCTCCGTGGGGGCGTTTTTTGTGATGTAACTGCCTGGGCAGTATATCTGATGTAAGAGAGAAAAACAAACAAAGCGGACGTGACAGGTCCAAATATAATGATTTATGCAGTACGCTTATTCCTTGACAACTACCCCCTTTTTACTTTAGGTATCTAACAACATACAATGTTACGAGGAGAGGGGGAATATTATGGCAAAGATAGATGCTTTCTTTAAATTGATGAATGAACAGGGCGCGTCAGATCTGCATCTCGTTGCCGGGCAGCAACCTGCCCTGAGGATCAGGGGTGAGATAGAACGGGTAAAATACTCTCCTCTGGAGAGTGATGACCTGAGGTCCATGCTGTATGAGATAACACCGGAACATAAGATCAAGCAGTTTGAAGAGACAGGTGATGTTGATTTTGCGTATGAGATACCAGGCCTTGCAAGATATCGCGCAAATTTCTTCCAACAGAAAGTGGGTGTGGCGGCCGTGTTCAGGGAGATTCCCAGTAAGATCCTTACAACGGCACAGTTGGGCCTTCCTCCGGTTACCGCCAAGTTAGCGTCGCTTCCGAGGGGACTTGTCCTTGTTACCGGACCGACCGGGAGCGGTAAATCCACAACACTGGCAGCCATTATTAATGAGGCGAATTGCACGCGTAAGGACCATATCATCACCATTGAGGACCCTATTGAATTTGTTCATGAGAGTAAAGAGTGCATCGTCAATCAGAGAGAGGTGGGGCTGCACACTAACTCCTTCGCCTCCGCCCTTCGTGGCGCCCTTAGGGAGGACCCCGATATCATACTGGTGGGCGAGTTGAGAGACCTTGAGACGATTTCCCTTGCCGTTGAAGCTGCATCGACCGGGCACCTCGTATTTGGAACCGTTCATACGTCGAGTGCGGCGAAGACGATAGATCGCCTTATAGAGGTATTTCCTTCCAGCGAGCAGATGCAGATCAGGTCAACCCTGGCGGATGGAATACGCGCTGTCCTGGCCCAAGTCCTCTTCAAACGCGTGGATAAACAGGGTCGCTGCGCGGCGCTTGAGATAATGATTGCCACTCCGGCGGTACGCAACCTTATACGGGAGAGCAAAACATTTCAGATTCCCTCCATGATACAAACTGGCAAGAAATATGGGATGCAGCTGTTGGATGATTCTATTATGGATCTTCTGCACAGGGGGTTGATAAGCGCCGAAGAGGCTTATGTCAAGTCCAATGACAAGATAAAATTCAGAGGTTTTTTAAAGACACCCCCGGTTGACTTTACGGAGGTGTAAGAATGCTTCGGGTTATTCATTCGAGGGTGTTTGATTAAGGGGGAGATTGCCATGAGAAAGCAGGAGATTGATTACATACTTGACCGTATGCTTAATTCCCGTGAGGATATCTCCGATCTGAATATCACGGTGGGGAGACCTCTACAGGTGGAAAGCTCCGGTCAGTTAATGCCCGTTGGTATGGATTTTTTCCCTTCCGAGCTCACTCCTTTTCAGGCGGAGATATTCGCGTTAAATCTTATAAATCGGGATCGTAAACTCATGCGAACCCTGGTCGAGGATGGCTCCTGTGATGCCTCTTACGAACTGCCCGGCAAGGCACGATTCAGGGTCAACATATTTTCCCAGGGTGGGAACTACGCCACTGTTCTCAGAAAGCTGGAGGACCAGATTCCTACTTGCAGGGGATTAAACCTCCCGAAAGTGCTTTACGAAATCCCGGAGGAGAAAAACGGACTCGTAGTATTCGCCGGCGCGACCGGAACAGGGAAAACCACATCGCTTGCAGCCATCTTGAACGAGATAAACGAGAAGCTGTCTGTTCACGTCATAACGCTCGAAGATCCTGTGGAATACAAACACCCACACAATAGGGCAACCTTCAATCAACGGGAGCTTGGTGTTGATTTTGTCAGTTTTGCGAGCGGACTTCGTGCCGCATTAAGACAGGCGCCCAAGGTTATCCTTGTTGGAGAGATACGTGACAGGGAAACTATGGAGATCGGCCTCAGCGCCGCTGAAACCGGGCATCTTGTCTTCAGTTCTCTCCATACGGTGAATGCAGGGCAGACGATCAACCGTATTATAGGTATGTTTCCCCAAGAGGAAGAGATCCAAATCAGGGCGCGTCTGGCCGACACTGTTCGCTGGATCGTGTGCCAGAGGCTTCTTCCACGGATAGGGGGGGGGAGAGCTGCCGCCTTTGAGATCCTGAAAACAAATCTGCGGATCAAGGAAGCCATCCTTCATGGAGAAAAGGAGGGGAGCACCTTTCAGGAGATTGTAGAGGCGGGACAGGCTTTCGGCATGACAACTTTTGATAATTATATCATCGGTTTGTACAGGGACAGGGCCATCACGGAGGAAACTGCCCTTTCGTACGCGACGACAAAAGGAGCCGTGGGGCGCGGGATCGATTCGATCAAGAGTGAAAAGGGTGAGACCACGACGGGGATAGAAGGTCTTGAGGTGGACTGGACTGGTAGGGGAGGGCTACATGGATGACAAGAAGAAAATGCTCATGAATGAGATAGGATCCGAGTCATACAACGCACTTGATAAACCCTTCGATTTTGTTGAAGAGGGGGGGAAGACGGCCCTTATCTGTGAATATGATGGTACTGTCATGGAAAATCTCGGTACTGTTCTGGAAAAGATGGGGTATTACGTTACGAAGTCAGCCGCCGCTCCTGATGCCCTGAAGAGTATGCGATTTCATCTGTATGACCTGATTGTGGTGGATGAGACTTTCGATGAGAGAGGCTCGGATGAGGGCGGTGTTCTGGAATATATCCGACATCTTCCCATGGGTGTACGGAGGAATATTTTTGCAGTGCTGCTCAGTGCAACCGTCCGCACAATGGACAACATGGCCGCTTTCGGAAAGAGCGTCAATCTTGTCATCAACCTGGAAAATATCAGCGATGCAGGTGTTATAATAGAGCGTGGCATTGCCGATAATGAAGCCTTTTACGGCGCCTTTAAAGATGCTCTGAAGAAGGCAGGGCGTGATTAATTTTGTTGATTAATGGTTTTTCCGCATGCTTTGATCTTGAACGAAAACCATCATAACTCAACGGAACCATGTGTAACCGGTAACTGTAAACCGTCTTTTGAGAAGCTCATTTCCGGGTGGATGCCAGGTATCCCTTTGCTAGAGAAGTGTTCACGTGAATAACCCCCCTGTTCATATCTTTCATCGGGTAGTCTTCTGTGATTTCTGGGAGGGTGTCCGCGTCTTCCTGTGTCTTTATTATCGAACCGGCCGGTATGTAGCGGTGATCCGGTACGGTTACGCTCATAAGGAGGCAACCGGGTTCTATAACGCACCCACTTCCCACCAGGGATTTAAAGACGAGGGTTTTCATGCCGACAAAGGTATCATTATGCACCACGGCCGGGCCATGTATCTGAACCTGATGGGCGAGCGAAACCCTTTTCCCCACATAGACGGCATATTTCTTTCCATTGACTGTGTACAGGTTTTCTTCAACCGATTTTCCATTCATCTCTGTTTCAAGCGCGTGTATGACGACCCCGTCCTGAACATTTGAATCATCACCTATGAACAGGGGTTGCCCTTCGTCACCGCGAATGGATGCCATCGGTGAGACCATTACTTTCTTGCCGAGAATGACTCTGCCTATGACCGAGGCCAGTGGATGGACATAGGCTGAGGGATCAATCTCCGGTTGTGATACCTCGGCGTTGAAATTCGTCAGTGCATTTTCCCCTACCATTTTTCATCTCCCTATTTAAGGATTTCCTTCCACACCCTGTCAACGATTGCTTCCGTTTCTTCCGGGGTGCCTTCGTTGTTTATTACAAAGTCGGCAAATGGAATCTTCTCATCCACAGGCATCTGAGACCTGATGCGATCTTCAGCCTCTTCGTAACTGCAGACGTTTCTTTCCATGATCCTTTCTGCCTGCACAGTGGGTGATGTGTAAACAAGAATCACCATATCCACCGCTCTGTGCCAGCCCACCTCTATAAGCAAGGGGATGTCTGATATTATTATGGCTTTTTCATCCCTGCTTCCGATATCGTCGAACCTGCGCCGCCATTCATCAAATACGGTGGGATGTACGATGCTGTTCAGTTTTTCCAATTTCTCGTTGTCCCGGAACACGATTCCGCCCAGCACTTCCCTGCTTATCCTGTCGTCTTTGTCCAAGATTTTCCTTCCGAAGTGTTCGACAATCCTGTCCCAGACCATGCCGCCCGGTTCTTCCACTATGTGCGCAAGGACATCAACGTCGATAATATAAGCGCCTCTCTTCTGGAACAGTTTAGCGACGGTTGATTTTCCGCTGCCTATCCCGCCTGTCAATCCAATGTTTATCATGAATGTCTCCGAAAAATTCCTTTCCAGACCCTAAGATCTTTTTGTCGATTCAGCTTCTTCCGAAAAGGGGATGGTCAGTTCATACGTTCCCGATCTGAGAACCGCGTGCATGGGGAAGGTCGCCTTCTCAAACACCTTTAGCATGGGTTTGTTCTCGGTGAGGACATCCGCTGTGAATCCAGCGATGCCGCGTCTCCTTGCTATCTTGATTAACATTTCTAACAGAAAGGATCCGATTCCCAAGTTTTGATACTTTTCATCGACAACAAACGCCACGTCTCCATATGGACGATCCTTTGAAAGCGCATATCGTCCCTCCGCGATGATGCGTTCGACTCCTGATTCTTCAATGAGACCTACGATTGACAAGATATGCCTGTAATCGACATTTACATATTCCTGCGTTGTTATGTGCGGCATGGTCTTTATTGGACTGAAGTAACGGTAATAGACTGCCTGGTTGGAGAAACGGTAGAAGAGTTTTCTCATGTCTTCCTCGTCTGACGGTTTTATCGCGCGAAAATGGACGGAAGTATTCCCCTTGAAGATATGTGCACACGACATGCCCACAGGATAACGGTGGCCGGATTCAGTGAGGTATATCTGGTCTGAATAGAGGATATTCGCCTTTTTTGCCATACGCACCAGTTCCCCGCGGTCGTCCGGATGCGCTATGTCGATCAGCGCGAGCGCGCGCTCACGCGTGCTTCTACCCCTCATTGAAGCCACGCCGTATTCCGTTATGATGAGATCCAGGGACTCCCTGTTCGTAAATTGGTCGGGAAAATCTTCCACCGAAAGCAGTATATTGGATTTTCCCTCGAGGTTGCGACTTGGCAGAGCGAAGATACCTCTCCCACCCTTTGAAAGTGCGGCCCCCGTGAATGCCTCATGTGCCTCGCCTGAACCGGGGCTTACGTTTCCCTTGCCAACATGGAGAGAGATATTGCCGGTCAAATCGACCTTTCGCGCCGGGAGGATCGTGATAAACCGGTCGTTCCGGCCCATGCTGCCCGGATCGGTGGCTATTTCTATTCCCTGAAACTCCACGAGAGGATTGTGATCAAGCCACTTCATCAGTTCCGGTGTTCCCATGGCGTATGCGGCCACGCTTTTGTGCCTGAACAGGTTTTTGTGTCTGTTTGTGACTGCTCCCGATTTTATGAGGTCCATGAGGGCGTCCGTTATCAGAAGAGAGTGGATCCCCAGATTCCGTTTGTGCGCAAGATGTTTGGCAAGCGCCTCAAATAAAGGGCCTATGAAAAAGGCGATACAACTTCCATCCTCCACTATCGAGGCCACATTTGCCGCGACCTTGTCAAAGACTTGGTCGATGGGCCATCTGGGGAAGTAGATGGGTGATTCGGTGGAATGGACAAGATAGTTGAAGTCATCTGTATGCACAACGGTGTCTCCATGCGTGCAGGGTATATGCTCATTAATCTCGCCGACAACTAGGGACGCGTGTTCCATGGCATATCGCGCGACATCCACGGATACACCGAAACTGGAGAAGCCTGCTTCATCAGGAGGAGAAATCTGTACAAAGGCCGCGTCAACGTCAATAATGCCTGATTTAAACAACCATGGTATTCGGGAAGTGCGGCTTGGAATGAAGTCCACTCTTCCGGCGGTGATTGCCTCACTGGCCACCCAGCCGGAGAAGAATGTCCTGAGGCGATATTTTCTTGAGTATCGCTCGTCGACGGGAAGGGCATCTCCGAAACTCATAAGCTGGATGAGTTCCAGATCCCGGAGGTTGTTTTCGCTGGAAGCCATGAGATGTTTAACCAGCGTCCTCGGTTCTGTCACGCCGGTTCCCAGAAAGATGTTCATCCCGGGCTTTATCTCACTCAGTACCTTCTCAGGCGATACTATTTTGTCCTTCCATTGAGGGAAAATCTTATACGTCATTATGATTATTGCTCCTTATTCCTTAGGCTTTTTTTTGGAGCCGCTGTACAGGTCATACCCGAAAAGCCTGCATTCAATATTACTGTTGTAAAAGGGGATTCTTGCCTTCGCCCTCAGCCCCACCTGTTTTGCCAGATCCAGGTTTCCCGTAAATATGTATCCACGGTATCCGGCACACTTCTGTTTGAAATAGTCTCCTATCCCTTTATATACATCTTCCAGTTCTTTGATTTCTCCCATTCTTTCTCCATACTCCGGGTTGAGAACTATCACCCCCGTACCTTCAGGAACCGGTGTATCAGAGAAGTCGCAGACTTCGAACTCAATGAGGTGTTTCACGCCAGCGGCAGCAGCGTTGCTCCTGGCCGCTTCGATTGCCTTTGGATTTATGTCCGTGGCGACTATTCTCCCTGTTGGCACCCTCTGTATGCTTTCAGCGAGCCCTTTCATTTTCCTCCATTGCGGCTTATTGAATCCGTTTATGTGCATGAATCCATGATTGTTCCGCATGCTCCCCGGCTCTCTTCCCATGGCGATAAGCGCGGCCTCGATGGCAAGGGTTCCGCTTCCACACATGGGGTTTACAAAATTCTCTTCACTCTTCCATCGGGTCGCGAGGATGACGGCAGCCGCGAGGGTTTCCTGCATCGGGGCGATAAGGGGGATTTTCCTGTATCCCCGGCGGGAAAGCGATTCGCCGGAGGTGTCTATGTAAATGCTGCACCTGTCATTCTTCCAATAGATGAATATAACCGACTGGTCTTTTTTGGGGCCGGAATCGGGTCTGGACGCGAATTTTTCATAAAATCTGTCAACGATGGCATCCTTGCATTTCAGATTAACGAAGCGTGTATCCCTTATAGATGGATTATCCACGAAGGAGGTCACACAGATATACCCGTTTTTTAGAAAGTAGTCTTCCCATGGGATTTTTAATGTCTTCTTGTAAAGCTCTTCGGGATTATTCGCGGTGAAACTTTCGAGCAGGTATAGAACTCTTTGCCCTGTACGTATGGATAGATTCAGCCTTATGCTATCCTCAAGGGTGCCCTCTGTTTCCACGCCGGCGATGAGTTCCGATCGCACTGGGAACCCCAGAGCTGCAATCTCCTCTTTCAAAAAAGGAGCGATTCCCTTTGCACAGGTGATCAGGATAGGGCTTTTCTTTGTGAATAGTGACATTTGTTAGTATTATCTGTGGAAATTCTGGAGGAGAGGATCTTCTGAATACGCCTATTCAATATACGCAAACTTGTATCCGAAACCCCGGACGGTGAGAACATATTGCGGGCGTGCCATATTTTCTTCTATCTTTGCTCTGAGCCGCTTGACGTGGACATCGATGGTTCTCGTTTCCACAAATGTTTCATCTCCCCACACGTGGTCCAGCATTTGATCCCTTGTATAAACCCTTCCGGGATTCAGAGCAAGGAATTTCAGGAGCTTGAACTCGGTGGGACTCAGATCGATCTTTTTATTTTTAACAGTAACTGCATGAGAACGGTAGTCTATATGAAGATCCTTATAGGCAAATATTCCTTTCTTTTCAATCTCTTTTTGTATGGTCGATCTACGTAATACGGTATGCACGCGGGCCAGGAGTTCTCTTACGCTGAAGGGTTTTGTTATATAGTCGTCGGCCCCCATCTCAAGACCCAGTACCTTGTCAATTTCCTCACCCCTTGCCGTGAGCATGATGATAGGCAGAGCGGTATGTTCAGTATCATTCCGTATCCGTTTACAAACCTCCATTCCCTGAATTCCAGGAAGCATGAGATCCAGGATCATCAGATGAGGCTTCCGGGTCCTGACCAGTCTCAGCGCATCTTCTCCATCATAAGCTTTTAAGACGGTAAACCCGTCTTTCTCAAGGTTATAGGAAATCAAATCCACAAGGTCTTTTTCATCATCTACAACCAGTATGCTATCAGGCATAATCGTATGATCTTCCTTGTTTATATCGTGTTTTTTCAGGCGGTTAAATCCTCCTGATAGGTTGGAAATATCAGAGAGACGGTGGTTCCCCTCCCCAGTTGACTGTCGATTTCTATTCTACCGTTGTGGGCCGTCATCAGGTGCTTTACTATTGACAAGCCCAACCCGGTCCCTCCCAGTTCTCTTGACCGGGTTTTGTCCACCCGGTAGAAGCGTTCTCCCAACCGGGAAATTTCACCTTTGGGGATACCGATTCCAGTATCACTGGTTTTGATATAGACATTGCCATCTTTTCCGTCAAGGGCCTTTATTGAAATTTTTCCCTCATCGGGCGTAAATTTTACGGCATTATCAAGAACATTTAACATTATCTGGTGCAACCTGTCTCTATCGCCCCATATTGAAGGAAGATCATCCGGTATCTCTTTTTCGATGACAAGTCTTTTCTCAGATGCTTTTCTCTCAATAACGGTCAGGGCGTTCTCGATGACGCCATTTAATGAAACATCTTCAAAGGAAAATTTCATGTCTCCAAGCTCGGCATCGGAGATTACCCGCAAATCATCTACCAGGCGGTCAAGGCGCTCGGCGTTATCGTGAATGGTGTGCAGGAATTTTTTCGCTGTATTCCTTTCATCAATAGCCCCCCCTTCCAGAGTCTCAATAAAACCGAGGATGGCAGTCAATGGGGTTTTTATCTCATGGGTCACATTTGCCACGAAATCGGCGCGCACCTTCTCCAGTTTTTTGAGGCGGGTTACATCGTGCATTACAATCATCGCTTTTTCTTTACCTTCCGGAAGCCCGTGAACCGGTGAAATAGTAACATCCAGCTCCGTTTGATCTTCTTCTCCCAGAATGATTTCCCGTGAGACAGGTGTGCCGGTCTCCTTGAAACGGTCAAGGGCTTTTTGCATGTCGATATTTCTGAATGCCTCAAGGGGTGTCTTACCGACAATATCATGGAACCGGGTCGTGAAAATCTTCTTGGAAGCATCATTGATCGCTTCTATTTTGTCATCGGTGTCGAGTAAGAGTATGCCGTCTTCCATACTGGCAAGAACCGATTCCAGCTTGCCCTTTTCCTCATTGGCTGACTGGATTTTTTCCTTCAGTTCCAGCACCATGTAATTGATGTTTCGAGCCAGTCGTCCAGTCTCATCGCTTGAATTGATCATGAGACTTCCCGGATCTTCCCCTTCTCGCAGCCGTTCGGTGAACTGTTCCATCTCATGGATGGGTGATGTCAATCTGGATGTAAACACAAAGGCGATCAGGAACGACAAAAATCCGACAATAAGAAACGATTGCAAGATCAGCAGATTTATCTCCCTTATATAATGCCTGACCTCGGTGAGAGGGCGTGCCAGTCGTATATATCCTCTTATTGCGGGACCCTCTTTAATCGGTAACGCAACATATAATGTGTTCATTCCAAGGGTTTTGCTGAAACGCATTGACCTGCCTGTATCTTTTACCCGTGCCTCCTCAATCTCCGGCCGGTTCAGGTGATTATCCATTCCGGAGGCTTGCTCGTCTGAATCCGCAAGGATCACACCGTCCGAATCTACCAGGGTAATACGGGCATTTGATGTCTTTGATAAGCTGTTAATTTTAGAAATGATCTCTGACTGAGAAGGATTGATGTTTATCATTTGAGCATAGGACATAAGCTCAGTATCTATCCGTTCCATCAGCCTGGATTGAATCTGCCTGGTGGCATAGAATCCTACTACCAACATCGCGATCAGTGTGATGACAAGATATGTTCCGAAGACCTTGTAAAATAGACTTTTTTTCATATATTCACCGGATAATCCCACCTTGTGTAAACAGGTCCGTTTATTTTTCGGAATCCCTGGCAGTACCCTGGTGCCTGACATTCTTTCCAGTAACCATGTAGATCACCATTTTCGCGATACTTTCCGCGTGGTCCGAGATTCTTTCCAGGCTTTTTGATATTTGTGTGATCATAAGGGATCTATGAATTGTTTTGGGGTCTTCCAACATGAACGTAAGAAGTTCCCTGAATATCTGTTCATTGAGATTGTCAACTTTCTCGTCTTTCTCTCTCACTGCTTCGGCAAGTTCACAATCCTCCTTGACCAGAGCGTCAAGGCTTTCCTTGACCATTTCCCGCGTAATATCAGACATCCGTGGGAGGTCGACATACGGTTTCACAGGGGGAACTTCATTCAGATCCAGCGCTCTCCTGGCAATATTGACTGCCAGGTCTCCTATTCTTTCCAGGTGGCCATTGACCTTGATGGCTGTGGCGATAAATCTGAGGTCTTTCGCGGCGGGCTGCCGTAATGCCAGAAGACGAATACAATTTTCCTCAATCCTCTTGTCAAGTTCATTGATTCGGTCATCGGCGGCAATAACATTGCGTGCCCGGTCCGAATCTCTTTCCAGGAGAGATTGCATGGCGTATTGTATCGCCTTTTCAACGAGGGCTCCTTCATAGAGAAGGGTTTCCTTGATATCCTGCAATTCCTTTTCATATTGGATGCTTGTGTGTGATTTTTCAGCCATATATTTTCCCCCGTTGTTTCTTAACCGAATCTTCCGGTAATATATTCTTCAGTTTGACGGACCTCCGGATTTGTAAAGAGCTTTTCTGTAGGATTATACTCTATAAGTTTTCCAATGTAAAAAAAACCTGTGTAATCAGAGATCCGGGCAGCCTGTTGCATGTTATGGGTCACGATGATTATGGTATAATTTTCTTTCAGTTCCTCGATTAACTCCTCTATCTTTGCTGTCGAGATCGGGTCCAGGGCCGAGGTCGGTTCATCCATCAAAAGAATTTCCGGCTTCATGGCAAGTGCCCGGGCGATGCAGAGCCTCTGCTGCTGACCTCCTGAAAGCATCATTGCTGACTGTCCCAGGATATCTTTTGCCTCATTCCACAGAGAGGCCTGTTTCAAACTCTGTTCAACCAGAGCTTCAAGTGCGCCCTTATCCTTTGTGCCCGTGAGCCGTGGTCCGTAGATAATGTTGTTGAAAATCGATTTCGGGAAGGGATTCGGTTTCTGGAATACCATGCCGATTCTTCTTCGTATATCAACAGGGTCGATACCCGGATCATAAATATTTCTCCCCTCGAATATAACCGCGCCCTCGACCCGTGTTCCATCAATAAGATCATTCATCCGGTTGAGTAATCTCAGGAGAGTCGATTTGCCGCACCCTGACGGCCCGATGAGTGCGGTCACCTTGTTGCGCTCAAAATTCATGGTCACATCTTCCAGAGCCTTGAAATCACCGTAATAAAAGTTTATGTTTTTTGTTTCTATGACATTATTATTCTGCACTGCTACCACCTTTTTCTTTTCCTGATATAACTTCTTATGACAATTGCAATCAAGTCAATGCTGAGAACGAGCCCCACAAGAACAAGCACGGTTCCGTACTGTATCTGCCTTGTTTCTTCTATGTGTGTTCCAGCAGTGGCCAGTACGTACACGTGGTACGGGAGAGCCATTACCTCATCGAAGATCGACGTGGGAAGCTTTGCCGTAAAGAACGCGGCGGCCGTAAACATGATGGGCGCTGTTTCACCAGCGGCCCGGCCAATTCCAAGGATTGATCCGGTAAGAATGCCCGGCAGTGCGTTGGGTAATACAACATGCAAAATTGTGTGCCATTTCGATACGCCAAGCCCGAGAGACGCCTCTCGAAATGTTTGCGGTACCGCCTTCAGTGCCTCCTCCGATGCCCCGATAATGGTGGGAAGAATAAGAAATCCGAGAGTCAGCGCACCTGAAAGGATACATGATCCAAAATGCAGAAACACCACGAAAAGCCCCAGGCCGAACAGGCCGAATACGATGGACGGTACTCCTGCCAGGCAGTTGACACCGATGCGTATTATTCTAATGACCGGTCCCTCTTTTGCATATTCACTCAAGTATATGGCCGACGCGATACCGAGGGGCAGCGCGGTGATAAGGGCACCAACCATTAAATAAAAGGTCCCCAGGATCGCCGGCATGATTCCCCCCTTCGTCATCGAATCCCGAGGGGCTTGTGTCAAGAACTCCCAGTTGATCGCACCAATCCCGTTTACAAATATATAGATCAGAAATCCGCCGATTGTGACCGCTATAATCAACGCGCTCAATCGTGAAATAAAGAAAAACAGTTGCTGTTTGAAATAACGCCACTTCATAATGTCGCGGACCCGACTTCCTTGAATTTGTGTGATACATAATCGGCAATCAGGTTAAATCCCAGGGTGAGGAAGAAAAGCACGATTCCTGTCGCAAACAGGGCGTGATAATGGTCACTCCTGAATGGAGCTTCTCCCATCTCTGCGGCGATACTTGCCGGCATCGGTCTGACGGAATCAAAAATGCTTTCCGGAATTGCTGCCGCTCCACCGGCAACCATCAATACTACCATGGTTTCACCGATAGCCCGGGCCATGCCCAGTATGACTGCTGTTGATATGCCTGACAATGCCGCCGGAACTATGACCCTCGTAATTGTTTCGAACCGTGTTGCTCCAAGCGCGTATGATGCTTCCTTAAATTCCTGTGATACCGAGTAGAGCGCGTCTTCCGAGATGCTTGATATCGTTGGAACTGCCATAAGCGCCAGTAAGAGGGAAGCATTTACGATATTCAGGCCGGTGGGCAGGTCGAAGGTTTCCTGCATCCATGGAGCCAGTACCGCCATTCCGAAGAAGCCCAGCACGACCGACGGTAACCCGGCAAGGAGTTCAACAACCGGTTTAAATATCTCTTTTATCAGGGGAGGGGCGATTTCCGCGATATAGATGGCTGAAAGAACACCCAGTGGAACCGCAAGCACCGACGCGAATATCGTCACCACAAAAGAACCGAAAATCAGTGCCCCGATTCCAAACTCCGGGGGGTCATATGTCGGGTACCATTCTGTGCCGAAGAGAAAATCTTTGACCGATACGACATTAAATATGGGTAATCCTTCTGAAAACAGGAATGCGATAATAAGGGCGAGGATAATGATTGATACGAGCGCGACAAGCAAAAAGACATTCTTTATGATAATCTCTTTTAATCTTCTCGACATGTAATATTCCTTGAAAATTATGGCCGAAAAGAGGAGCCGCATATGCTGCTTTGCTTACTTTCATACGGCTCCTCATTGTATAGGAATGCCCTTGTTTAGTAAAGGGGGACAAATCCTTCTTTTTTAACAATGTCCTGCCCGGTCTTACTTAACACAAAGTTGATATAATCAGATACAATCCCCACCGGCCACCCTTTGGTGAACATGAAGAGGGGTCTTGATACGGGGTATTTCCCGGAGAGGGCGTTTGCCCTTGTTGCCTCGATTCCGTTTACATCCGTTGCTTTCACACTCTTATTGAGATAACCGAGTCCGATATATCCTATGGCGTATTTGTTTTTCGAAACCGCCTGGGCAACGGCACCGTTCGACGCCTGAAGCTGTGCCCTCGGAGTTACCTTTGCCTTATGAAGGACTTTTTCCTCCCATACTTCATAGGTGCCAGAACTGGTGTCTCTGGATACAACTACAATTTGAAGATCGTTTCCGCCGACTTCCTTCCAGTTTTTGATTTTTCCCTGATAGATCAGGCTTAACTGTTCAATGGTCAGATTGCTCACCGGATTATCCGTATGAACGATCGGGATAATCGCGTCCATGGCGACACGATGAGGTACGGGATACACGCCTTT
The DNA here is from genome assembly GCA_964610735.1 of uncultured Syntrophaceae bacterium. Lineage (GTDB taxonomy): Bacteria > Desulfobacterota > Syntrophia > Syntrophales > UBA2210 > UBA2210. The sequence goes on from CAZSYH010000006.1 coordinate 37,348, forward strand.
TTCGTTAGCCAGCGTTACTTCCTTGTCTTTGATGAATCGGGACGCGTTGCCGATGTCGGTTGTGCCATCTATCAGTGCCTTGATACCATTACCGGAGCCGCCGCCGGAAATAGAGATATTGACATCAGGGTGGGACTTCATATACATTTCGGCGGAAGCTTGGGCTACCGGAAGTACTGTGGTAGAACCCTTCATTACGATGGTATCGGCTGCTAAAACGGAACCGGCACACACAAGACTCAAACACAGGCAGAATAAAAGAATTTTCGACATTTTTTTCATTGTTAAGATTCTCCTTGTTTCTTTATTTTGTAAGCTATACTACATTATATATATTACAGTTGTATTACAGGGCGGTTACGGTTCTATTAAATAGCGCAATTCAGAATGGGAATCGAGGAACAATTAAGTGTCCTGCAAAAGGGAGATGAAAGATGAAGGTTATTGATCTGAGGAGTGATACAGTCACATTACCGACACAGGCTATGCGCGAAGCGATATATCATGCTGATTTTGGTGATGATGTATACGGGGAGGATACATCAACGAACCGTCTTGAGAAACTGGCGGCAGAAATGGTGGGTAAGGAGGCCGCGATTCTGGTCTCCAGCGGGACGATGGGGAATCTGATATCTCTCCTTGTCCACTGCAGGCGAGGCGAGGAGATTATCCTTGGTGATCAGGCGCACATTTTTTATTACGAGGTCGGTGGTATGTCGGCCCTGGGAGGCATTGTTCCTCACACAGTTGCGAATCAGCGTGACGCTACGATGCGTCTTGAAGATATCGAAGCGGCGATTCGCGGCAACAATATACACTATCCCCGTACCCGCCTGATCTGTCTGGAAAATACCCACAACCGCTGCAATGGCATGCCGATAACTGCGGAGTATACCAACTCTGTGAGGGAACTTGCCAACCGATATGGAGTTGGGGTACACCTTGATGGCGCGCGCATATTCAATGCCGCCGTTGCTCTCGGGGTGCCTGTTACGGATTTGACTCGCAGTGTTGATTCTTTAAGCTTCTGTCTGTCGAAAGGCCTGTCGGCACCGGCGGGTTCCATGGTCTGCTCTTCCTCTGAATTTATTGCTGAGGCACGTCGGGTCAGAAAGATTCTGGGAGGAGGTATGCGTCAGACAGGCGTTATAGCGGCCGCGGGTATTGTGGCGCTTGAAGAGATGACGAAACACCTCGTCGATGACCACGCGAATGCGCGCCGTCTTGCCGTGGGAATTGCAGGCATTCCAGGATTAACGGTGGATCTTGATAATGTGCGCAGCAATATTCTTGTCTTTCACCTTGAAAAGAATGGTCTGACCGAAGATAATTTCATGGCTCGACTTGAAGAAAGAGGAGTAAAGATTCTCCCCCGGGGTTCTTGCCAGTTCAGGGCGGTCACTCATCACGGGATTACTGCAGAAGATATTGATCTGACATTGGAGATCCTGAAGGATGCTGTCGGGTAGGGGAGGGGAGACAGTACAGTTTACCTACCCTACATCTCGGAGATTCTGTCCATTGCGGTTTCAACATTCTCATAACTGTTGAAGGCGCTGAGACGGATATACCCTTCACCGCACGCGCCGAAACCGCTGCCTGGGGTGCATACAACGGCGGCCTTATCAAGAAGGATGTCAAAAAATTCCCAGGAATCCATTCCCGCTTTGACCCAGATGTAAGGTGAATTTTCACCTCCGGCACAGGTATATCCAAGCTCTGTCATCTTTTCGAGGATTAGAGAGGCATTCTTCAGGTAATAGTCCGTCAGTTCACGAACCTGCTTTTTCCCCTCATCCGAATAGACGGCCTGCGCGGCGCGTTGCACCGGGTAGGAAACGCCGTTGAATTTCGTGATATGCCTGCGGTTCCACAGGGAATGCAGATCATATTTATTCATCTGCGAGTCGCAGGCGACGCATGATTTAGGTACTATGGCGTACGCGCAGCGTGTTCCCGTAAATCCCGCGGTCTTTGAGAAACTTCGAAACTCGATCGCCACTTCCTTGGCGCCTTCGATTTCATAGATGCTCTTTGGTATGGATTCATCGCGAATAAAGGCTACATAGGCGGCATCGTACAGTATCAATGCCCTGTTTTCTCTTGCGTATTCGACCCACTGCGAGAGTTGTTCCTTCGTGGCGGTTGCCCCCGTGGGATTGTTGGGGAAACAGAGATAGATCAGGTCAACCGGCTTATCCGGAATTGCCGGCACATAATTGTTTGCCTCAGTGGCTTCGAGGTAAATCAGTCCCTCGTATCGCCCGTTGTTCCAGCGGCCGGTCCTGCCCGCCATGACGTTTGTGTCAACATATACGGGATACACAGGATCGGGCACAGCGATCTTCAGGTCGGGAGATAAGATCTCCAGGATGTTTCCGGTATCACATTTTGCCCCGTCACTTACGAACACCTCATCCGGATTGATGTCCGCCCCGAACGCCTGAAAATCATTCTTCGCGACAGCATCGCGCAGAAACTCATACCCCTGTTCAGGACCATAGCCGCGGAAGGTGCTGTCGATTGACATCTCGTCAACGGCCTTGTGGAGGGCGTCTATACATGCCCCGGGCAGGGCGCGCGTCACATCACCGATTCCCAGCCTGATTATTTCTCTTTCGGGGTTCGAATCTGCAAAAGCTTTTACCCTTTTTGCGATGTCCGAAAAAAGGTAGGATGACTGGAGTTTCAGGTAATTTTCATTTATCTTTATCATATTATATCCCTGATAATTTCTTTATTCTGTCAATGACAGGTTCGACCCCTGATAGCAGATCATCAAAAACCCCCTGCACGCTTTTGATTTCCTTTATCATCCCTGAGATCTGGCCGCTCATCACCGAGCCATCTTTTACATCACCATCTATAGATGCCATATGGGTCCTGTCCGGGCCTATTATAGCAAGTATCTCTTCGGGGGAGGCCCCCGCAGCCTCCGCGTCCAGGATTTCCTGAGAGAGCTTATTCTTTATCACCCTTACAGGATCGCCTAATTTCCTACCGGTAACAGTAGTATCTGTGTCCCCGGCATTAATGATGGCCTGCTTGAACCTTTCATGCACAGGAGATTCCTTCGTTGCAGCGAATCTCGTGCCCATCTGTATGCCCTCCGCCCCGAGGGCAAACGCGGCGACCATGCCCCTGGCGTCTGCAATACCACCTGCCGCGATAACCGGTATATCAACAGCGTCGACCACCTGTGGGATCAGGGCAAAAGTTGTAATCTCATCTTTTCCATCATGTCCACCTGCCTCAAAACCCTCGGCAACTACCATGTGATATCCAAGGTCCCGGGCCTTCTGTGCCATTCTTACATTTGCTATCACATGTATCGCGATGACCCCCGCGGATTCGAGCATCTTATATATCTTTGCGGGATTTCCGGCGGAGGTGACAACTACCTTGACCCCCCTGTCCAGTGCGGCGCCTATCATAGTCTCATAATCGGGTCTTATCAGGGGGAAACTTATACCGAAGGGTTTATCTGTCAGCGATTGGAGTTTGTCCAGTTCCGCGTTAAGAATCTCTATATCCATGGCCCCGATACCCATGACGCCGAGTCCTCCGGCATTGGATACGGCGGCTGTAAGCTCAGCGTTTGATACCCACACCATGCCTCCCTTTATAATGGGATATTTGATGCCCAGGATTTCGGTTACTCTCGTTTTTATCATATCAAGCCTCCGTTATTTTCACGCTTTCCATTTTGTCGCCCTGCCGAATGGCGTCGACAACATCCCCGCCCTTTACCACTTTTCCAAAGACTGTATGATGTCCATCCAGGTGTGGCTGCGGTGAATGGGTGATGAAGAATTGACTCCCATTTGTATTCGGTCCCGCGTTCGCCATCGAGATTACATGACTCTCATGCTTCAGGGGGTTTCCTTTTGTTTCGTCCTCAAACTGATAGCCCGGTCCCCCTCGTCCGGTGCCGGTTGGATCGCCTCCCTGGATCATGAAATCACTGATCACCCGGTGAAACAAAACTCCATCGTAAAACCCTTCCCGTGCCAGAAAAACAAAGTTGTTAACGGTTTTGGGTGCATGCCGGGCGTACAGCTCCAGCTCAATGACACCTTTGTTAGTCTCCATTGTCATCCCGTAAACCTTCTCCGGATCAATCTGCATTTCTGGCGGGTTATCCCACTGATTCGTAGCCATATGTTATTTTTCCTCCATGTTATTATTATTCGGACTGATATGTCCTGGCGGGATAATCCCAGATAAGTCTGCTGCAGATTTGTCCGGCTCCCGTTTGTCAATAAAACACAAGCAACCTAACAGGAACCGAGACAAGAGTCAACATCATGAGACCTTGGAACTTACCGTTTTTTCCCAGATACGCGATTATACCAGATACTATGCCTGCGCTTTGCATATTCCAAGTCGATCTTACCTGTAAAAATCCCCGGCAGCATGGGCCAGTTCTCCTTGAAGATGAAGGCCCCAAGGTGAACCACGATCCCGATAATAATCAGGAAAGTGCCCAGGTTATGGGTCTGGGTAATCCAGAAGGTGAACCCTTCGGAAAAGTTGATATGCGGCAGGTTTTTAATCACCTTGAAAATACCAGTAAAGACCAGAAGCAACAGTGAAAAGCCGATAAACACATAAGCCAGACGCTGCTCGGCCAGGTATTTATCGTTTTCGGGTTCCTTTCCAAAACCGAAAACGGCCATAATGATCTGTGCCGACTGTTTCATATCGCCCCTGCGTGGCAGCATGTCGAAGTCCCTGCGCATTACATGGAAAACAATGTGATACATAATGGCAAATATCAGGACGGTCGCTGCCCAGTAGTGAATAGACAGGGTTATGGAATAATCGGAAACCCAGGACAGGCCGGGCAGTTGATCCAGCATGTAGCGCTTATACAGGGGCATTTGCCCTAATCCGCTGAAGATCAGGATAAATGTAGAGATTGCCACCGTCCAGTGTACAAAGAGGACAGAAAAGCCATGACGTTTGATCGTTTTCTTGTCCTTAGCGATCTTTTCAGTCATCTTTTTCGCCTCCCTTCATCGTCCTATATGCGGCTCCCGCGGCGGCGGCAATGCCCGCGACAGGGGCTATTGCCATGCTCCAGGCTATACCGTTTGCGGTTTCTGTAAAATTCTCCACATTAACTGACATGCCCGGAAAACCGGGGGCCTTTGAATTAGGTTGAGCCGCTTTCTGTTTCATCAATTCAGCGTCAATCTTTTCAAAGGGCACAGGTGATACGTAAAAAGTGGATGTGCCGCTATTTTCCTTCTCGCCATAGATATAACCGTTAATTTCGGTTGCTCTCTTATGGGCCAATGCACGCATTTTTTCTTTCTCTCCAAAAATGATGGCATTGCGAGGACATAGTTCCACGCAGGCCGGTTCACGTCCTGATTTGACCCTGCTGTAGCATAGATCACATTTGTACATTACACCGCCACCGGCAAGCTTCGGCGCTATATCCAGATATATTCCGACCCCGGCCTGACGGGCCGGTATTTCCCAGGGACATACATCACGACACTTTGCCCCGCCAAAGCAGAGATCATGGTTGATGACAACAGGGCCTTCAGGCATCTTGTGTTGTACGCTGAAAGGGCAGACCTTTGCGCATGGCGGATTGTCACAGTGCATGCAGCGCCGGGGAACTGACAGATCATATTTCTTGCCGCCGTGCTCTACATTTACATTTTGCACAAAGGTCCAGTTATACGGTGTCAGCCGGCTGGTTAACCCCCTTTTTTTAGACCAGTCCTCTTTCTTCTTGTGTGGCCAGTAATTGAGTATGTCTTTTACAGGTTCAGGGAACCGTCCCTTGTTTTCTTCCCTGCATGCGGTTACACAGGCTGGGGTATCCAGTCCTTTGCAACCGTCACACCTTGTCAAATCGATCATGGTACCAACTTGTGCAACATCGGACGCCACAGCATTCTTGCCAAAACCTGTTAGCGCAACACCACTCGCCACACCGGCCGCTGCAGACCGTTTTAAAAATTCTCTTCTTGAGAAATCAGACATTTATTACGCTCCCCTCTTTTCGATAAAGAAAATATCGAACTGTTATTGAATATGCATATTAGAGCAGCTATAATTAAAGCGCCATTATTATTTGCTCTGAAAATATGGAAGCTAGGTCCTGTCACAGTCCCAGTGTAAAAAGAACAGTTCCGGTCGCAATTCCAAAGATAAGATTAAACACTTTAATAAGGATTGAATCCTTAATGCTATAGGAAAGCATCGGGAGCATTCCGTGTCCGTCTTGGACAAACGATGTCGTGAACAGTACGGAAAAGGGAACCAGCCCCTGAGCATACATCATCACGAATATCAGATGGGGACCAGACTCAGGAATCATCCCGATCAAGGCACCAACCAGGAGCACCCATATCATATGCTCACGCACAAAAACTTCCAAATTCCAAGAACCTATGCCCCAGTGAACAAAAAGAAGAGCACCGAAAGTCCACAGGAAAACACGAAACATGTGCTTCTTTATTATATGATCCCATATATGGGAACTCAGATAATGCTCGGACGCAACCCCTGAAATATATAGAGAGCCCATAGATAAAAATACAAATGTGATGCGTTTCCAGTTCCAATCGGCCGGGCCCAATATCCCAGATATAAGCAGTGCCAGATAGGACCCTATAAGCGCGATGAGCAGGAAACGGGTGAAGGAAAGCTGCTGAAAATTTTTCAGCAGGTTCCCGAATCGAAAGATCTGGTTCACTTTCTCCGGACTATTCACGCCGGGAAGGCATTCTTCGCAATCTGCCTCACTACAGGATTCACATGGAACAATTCCTGTAATTTTAATTATCCTGTCGCTTATCCAGGCAAAGACGATTCCGGATATAAAGAGTAACCCAAAGAGCAATATCGCCGTGCCGGGGAACTGGGCAAGCATCACAAAGGCTTCATCCCCTGACGTGGCAATCATTCCCCCCACAATAGCGCCAAAAGATATCATTCCATGGACATAAAGCGTTACGTTCATAAAGGCGCCCAAGCAACCCGGGGTAGAACCAAGAAAGGAGGCCAGTGTATACTGTCGCCATTGGCCTCCCTGTAGAACGCTCGATGCTTTTCCTTTGGTGGCAATATTTATAAAATCTACCAAAAGCATCATTACAAAGACGAAGAAGCTGATCATCAGAGAATGTTTAAAAACAGGCAGAATTTCCGTCAGACTTTCCATTTTCTAGTCTTTCCAATAAAAGGTTTGAACCATATTTACGAGAACAAGGGTTCAAGCTACGGTGATCATGCACACCACTAAATAAGCCACCAATTATCGTTTGACCCCCCCGATGGTTGGTGGCAACACTCAGCGTATCTATACAGGAATAATGAATCTTCTGTTTCCTTTTCTGTTGATTCAAATTACCAGGCAATCATGATTTTAGAACTATATGCTTTCTCTTCTCTCCTTTATTCTTTTCTTCTACAATCCTCTTCATATTTTCGTTTACTAAATTGACGGCATCAACTATTTTGTCTGTTTTTACTACAACGCATACAAACTTACCTAATAGTCTTAAGATATTAGGCCCAAATTTTCTGCCAGCCATAACATCGATACCGTCCATGACAGAGGCTGTAGCCTTGGCCTTACCTGGGTCTCCATGTTTTAATGATTCATTTTCTTCGTATTTCACATTTTCCCGTGTCTCGACAAATTTTTCTCTGCCGTCAGAAAATTTGTAGATGTGAAAATACTTTGCCATTCCAAAATGATCGTCATTAAAATTTTCTCCATCATCTGTGCTAAAAGCAATAATTAAATCCATATATTATCTCCGTCTCCGTATTTTTGTGTATTATTTAAATTCATTGATCTTCTCCAGCAACATTGCCTCCGGCATGGCGCCGATGATATCTCCTACCTTATTGCCGTCCTTAAAGACGAGAAGGTTTGGTATGGACCGGATATTGAATTTGGCCGAGGTGCCTGGATTGTTATCAACATCAAGTTTCCCGAATACGATATTGCCTTTTTGGCTCGAGGCCAGCTTTGCAATAACAGGACCTATCATCTTACAGGGTCCACACCATTCAGCCCAGCAGTCAACAACCAGAAACGGATATTTTGAAATCGCCTCATCCATGTTCCCATCAGTAATAACAACCGGATAATCAGGGTTAACTGATAAAAATTCTCTCAGTTTTTTCTCCTTTTCCTCTTTTTCCAATATCTCTTTTGCGCTGTTTGATCCGTAGCCTAGTACCTGATTAACAAATGTTTTCTCTTGCTGCACACCTATAGTGACAGACCCTTTTTCCTCATTGATAACCTGCTGGGGGACGGATGAAACATTGAACATTCTTGCCCTGTCCATCATCTCCTGGGCTTCTATGCATCGTGAAATTATCTTTCCACCGGACTCGATGGCAATCTGGTTAGAGAGGACAACCGCTTTCGGACAGTGTGGGCAAGCAGGTGTAACATATGTCTCTAACAGCATATCTCTGTCAATATTTTTCAGTTTTTCTCTGGAAGAAGGATCAAGGGCACTGTCCCCGCGTGAGATCATAGAAATGGCTTCAATGAAAGAGCCTGCCTCATGTCCCGCGGGTGCTCCAAAATATTGAACTGGGTACCAGCCATTGCCATCACCAATAATAACGGTTGGAGAGACAGTTATACCCAGTTTTTTTGTCTCCTCTTCGTAAATACCATTAGAATCTACATGAATCTTACTGCTTATCTCTGATAACTCTTTCAAAAATTCTTTCGTAAAATCGACATACTCACTGGTGTTATTTCCCGAAATAAGGGTGGCGGAAAACATTTTGATGTAGACATCATCTTTGAGCTCCGCGTCAAATTTTTCCCTGATCTGTTGTTTTGTTTCGTCGTTAAATATCATTTTTCTTCTCCTTTTTTACTCGCCTGTCCGGCTTGTGTTATTATAATAAGATATTTCCTTTTATCTTAAAAAGCCGGCAATTTTTCATAATTGACAATGCCCATAATCTCATCTACATTATGGCTACAATATATTCGATGATGCTAATATAGTATCAGTTTTTTTTTTGTCAAACACAAAGTGGGAATGAGATCATGGTCAGGGACAGGTATGGATTGCGGAGAAATTGTAAATCGGGATAAGGTCGATATCACCTTCATATACCTTACCCGGAAAGGGGGCTTTATGGGAAAATTATATAAAGATTCAAGAGTTGAATTAACAGAGTTTACCGCGGCGCACTATGATTCTATCATGAATTTGATGAGCCTTGGTTACTATGCTCATTTTATAGAAAAAGCGGTTTCCCTGATGCGCATACAGCCGGAAGATAAAATTATTGACCTGGGATGTGGCACAGGAAGGAATGCTTGCCTGATGACATCATATCTTTCTGAAAAAGGCAAATTATTGGGAATGGATATCTCTGATGAGATGGAAAAACAGTTTCGCTCCCGCTTAAAAGAATTCACAAATGTTTCTTTCCTCAAGCAGCGAATTGACCAGCCGTTTGAACTTACAGGGACTTTTGATAAGGCATTTATCTCATTTGTTATACATGGATTTCCTCAAGAGGTAAGAGAAAAAACCATTAAAAATGTTGCTGATCATCTCAGGCCGGGGGGCAAATTTTTTATTCTGGATTATAACGAATTCTCACTGCTGGATATGCCACTGTATATGCGCGCTCCTTTTAAAATCATGGAATGTCCACATGCGTTTGATTTCATAAAGAGGGACTGGAAGGGAATCCTCAGAGATTTCGGGTTCCGCAGATTTCAGGAACACCTGTTCTTTTGGGATTACGTACGGCTCCTCGAAGCATCTTTATAAGGTCTGTCCTTCAATTATGTCAAAAGACTGTTCGTATCCCTCGTAAACATGCTGGAGAAAAGGTTTATATTGGGTTTTTTCGGGGAGACAAAAAAATGCGGAACCATAGCTGACCTGCGGGAACTGGATTATTGAATACCGGGGAAACCTATATTGAGGAAAATATAATGAAACTAATCAGTTGGAATGTCAACGGGATCAGGGCTATTGAGAAAAAGGGTTTTCTGGATTGGGTCTCTAAAGAATCTCCCGATGTGCTGTGCCTACAGGAGACCAAGGCGCATCCCGATCAGTTAAATGACAATCTGATTAACCCTGATAGATACGAAACCCATTGGGCCGCGGCTGAAAAAAAGGGTTATAGTGGGGTATCGGTTTTTACCCGGATCAAGCCGGTTTCGGTCAAAACGAGTTTCGGAGCCGGGGAATTTGATCTGGAGGGGCGTAATCTTGTTGTCGATTACGGGGATTTTGTTTTATTTAACATCTATTTTCCCAACGGCGGAAACCAAAACAAAAGGGTTCCTTTTAAGATGGATTTTTATGACGCATTCCTCAAGGCGATTGAAGCCGTGCGGAAAAAAGGACGGAGTATTGTCATCTGCGGGGATGTTAATACCGCCCATGAAGAGATTGATTTGTCCCGTCCCAGAGAGAACAGTAAAAACACGGGATTCCTCCCCGAGGAACGGGCATGGATCACCAAACTCCTGGGCAAAGGATATGTAGATACCTTCCGCCACTTAAATCCCAACCCGGGGCATTATAGCTGGTGGGACTACAAAACACGGGCGCGCGAAAGAAATGTCGGCTGGAGGATTGATTATTTTTTTATCAGCAGGGACCTTTTGCCGCGGCTTCAGAGCGCGTTCATCCTCAAGGATGTCATGGGCTCGGATCACTGCCCCGTCGGGATTGAACTGAAAGAGGTATCATAATGCAGGCCGCTGTAAATCTTATCCTCGTGAGGGTTGCCGCTCAATATGGCCTTAATATTAAGGAAATCCGTGAAGATCTTATCCTGGCCGGTAGCCCCGACCGGACAGAATCCCGTTATGTTGTTGAAGATGATCACGATGAGTTGTTTGTTCTGGAGACCATCCACCGGCACACACGCTCTCACAAGCAGCGGATTATCGACGCTCTTGATGAACTCTCCTCACGGGGTATCCTTGGAATTCATCCTTATTTGCGTACGGCCCATCAGGACGCGATTATCGATTTTGATGGAAAGAGCTGGCAATGTATTCCCTATATTTCCGGGTTTGAGTTGAACCGTCCGGGATATTTGCATGAAGTCTGGCGGGGAGATGTGGTCGCGGATTTTCTCATAAACCTTCATCATAAGGCCTCGCGCCTGACATTATTTGAAAATGAACCCGTTTTTTCTCTTGTGAAATTCATTGAGGATTTTGTGCGACGTCTCGAGCAGCATTACCCGAAACTTCTCGACTCCGCCCAAAAAGCCCTTGATTATGTCCGCCGGACATTTTCCCCCGTCCATGACGATCTGCCTGTTTCTTTTTGTCATGGAGATCTACATCCGCTCAATATAGTTTGGGGGGAAAGGGACATCCTCGCGGTGATCGACTGGGAATTCCTCGGGTTCAAACCTGAAGGATATGACCTGGCAAACCTGATAGGATGCCTGGGAATGGAGCACCCCAGGGGATTGCAGGGCGAGCTTCTTGAACGGTTGCTGCAGAGGCTCTCTGGCGGGAATGTATATGCCTCGATCACCTGGCGATATCTTTTTGAACTGGTTATCGCCACGCGTTTTGCCTGGTTGTCGGGATGGCTCAATAAAAAGGATTTCGAGATGGTCGAGCTTGAGCTTGACTATCTGAATCTTCTTGTTGAACACGAGGGTTTATTGAAAAATACCTGGCAGGTGACGACTTGAAGAATCATGCTGGGTTTAAACTTTCGGCGCGGGCTTTCGAACATAACGGGGAAAGCTGTTTAAACGCGTTGTGAAATTGTTAGTCACCTTTCGGGTTTAATAAATACGAGGCGCGATATGGTTTAACGTATTAATATTATGGCAAATAATACTTGAAGAGCCTAGGCTTTTGATTTATAGTGAGTTTGTGACAAAACACAATAATATCAAAAGGAAAGGGCTCATATGAACCACATCAAGATCGCCTCCCAAATTCAAGCTGATATTCACGTTTGCCGCCTGCAGGGTGGAGTTGGGAAAGCCGGGAAAGGTTGTAAACTAAGGGGAAAGCTGTTAGACTCCCGCCCTGAAAATGGGAGAAGGAGAGGTGTCCGGGACGTAATGAAAAAGATATCCCACATTATTTTTCTTTTGATTCTGCTTTTGATGATTGTTGTCTGTCCGGAGGCATTCGGTTCTGCGGACATACTCAATGTCAGGTACTGGACAGCTCCGGATTACACTAGGGTTGTTTTAGATGTGAGTAATGAGACGTCTTACACTGTTGTGCTGGAGGAGGATCACAGAATAGTTGTCGACCTGAAAGGCACGGTTCTGCCCGGTGGAATTCCCCATACCTATGACATTGATAAACCCGCGGTCAAAAAGGTCATTCTGACTTCTCTGCCCAAAGGGGGTGTCAGGGTGGAATTGCAGGTAGCGGACAATGTCGAGATGAAGGCATTTAAGCTTAATAGAATACTCAACAAACCATATCGTGTCGTTATCGACGTCATGCTTCCGGACGTGGAGAGAAAGGAAAGCGATGAGCGGAAGAAGATCAAGGTGCTGGAAAAGAAGATCGTTGTTATTGATCCAGGGCATGGCGGAGAAGATCCAGGAGCCGTGGGCCGCAGGGGAACGCTCGAGAAAGATGTGGTTCTTGGTATAGCGAAGAAGTTGCAGGGGATCTTGAAAAAGAGGGGTTACGAGGCCTTTCTTACGAGAAATGGAGATTATTATATATCTTTGAAAAACAGGGGCCGGATAGCCAGAGAATACGGCGCTGATATCTTCATCAGTATCCACGCCGATGCCTCCAGAAGCAGGGGTGCCCGGGGGACGTCTGTATATTGCCTATCAAACGGGGGAGCGAGCAGCGAGGCCGCAAAGCTTCTCGCACAGAGTGAGAACCTGTCGGATATAATAGGCGGTTCCCAGAATGGACATAATAACGGGGAATCAGATCCGATAACCCTTAATATGCTGCAGACAGAGACCATGAACCATTCAATGGCCTTTGGTGGTGTCGCTTTGGAAAAGATAAAACAGGTAAATCATCTGAAATTTTCAAAGGTGCAGGAAGCCCCCTTCAGGGTTCTAAAACTTCCGGATATCACTTCCCTGCTGATAGAAACCGCTTTTATAACAAATCCAAGAGAGGAGTTGTTGCTCCGTAGTTCTTCTTATCAGACTGATATCGCCTGGGCGATAGCCTACGCTGTTGATGAATCCATTCCGCTTCCCTATACTTCGGACAGGAGCTGGTGTAAGGAAGTGCTTAGCCCGAAAACATCTTTGCCTGCCGGAGAGACAACATATATCACATACAGGGTAAAGAAAGGAGATATACTGGAGCAAATTGCCAACAGGCACGGCACTACAATGAAGGTCCTCACTAGGATCAACAATATCAAGTCCAAAAACCGGATATACGTTGGCCAGAAGTTGAAAGTTCCATCCGGATCCTCGGCCCCGGTGCCATCGGTATATGTGGTGAAACGGGGAGATATACTGGAGAGTATAGCAGCAAAGCATGGCACAACGCTGAAGTCTCTGATGGAGATCAACAACCTCAAGTCCAAAAACAGGATATATGTCGGCCAGAAGTTGAAAGTTCTCTCGGGATCCACGGCACCGGTACCATCAGTATATGTTGTGAAGCGGGGGGATATACTGGAGAATATAGCGGTAAAGCATGGCACGACCGTAAGCGCTCTGATAGAGATCAACAAACTCAAATCCAGAAACAGGATATATGTCGGTCAGAAGCTGAAGATACCCGGCATGGATTCTGCGCCAATGGTACCTGTGGTATATGTGGTGAAGAGGGGGGATAACCTGGAAAGTATAGCCGTGAAGCATGGCACTACTGTAGGAGTTCTGATAAAGATCAACAACCTCAAGTCCAGAAACAGGATATATGTCGGCCAGAAGTTGAAGATCCCCTATGCGTGAACGACAGTTTACAGTTTACGGTTAAGAGCGATTCACAGTTGAATCCTGAACATTGAACCTTACCCCTCATATCCCATATCTCACCCCTCATGCCTTAAACCGTGAACCGTTTGATCACAATTGTCTTTCAATATCCGCTATCTTCTCTTTCAGTTTCTTTGGGGATACAGTGCCCCGGGCTTTTATCTCCGGAGCGAAGACTGATATCCTGTATTCCTCCACCATCCACGCGTACTCTTCCACGTCTCGCTTTTTCTCTTTGGACGAAGAGGCGGCTTTTTTCAGCATCTCTTCCAGTTTGTCGTCAAAAGGACTGAGCCGGTCGGCTTTGAGCTTGTCCTTTTCCAGGTGCGCTATGCCTCTTTCGGCTCGAATCATGATGGCGCGAAGATGCCTCGGTATGTCAGATAACCTTTCCACTTCATAAATTTCCACGAAATCCTCCGGCATCAGCCGGTTGATATCTTTTCTGAGACCGGCGATAAAATCATTCGCGGATCTGTTGGTAATGTTTGCTATTTCCAGCCTGTGAAGAATCTCTCTAACTTCTCCGTGCATTTTCACTGCCGGGATAACATTCTGTAACAATTTCTGCCCTTCCGCGAGGATATCGCGACCCGCGGACTTCGCGTATTCGAGGAAATCCTCTCGCTTTCTTATGTTTCGTTCAAAGAGGGTGCGGATGGTTTTTCGGTACAGGGCATTTTCTATCTGTTTCGCTCCTCCGCAGTAATTTGCACCTTTTTTTATCTCCTGCGGAAGGGTGAGACATTTTTTCAGGAATTTCATATCCTTCCTGAAATGTATTTCATAGAGCACGGCGATGCCTTCCCTGTGTGTCCTCTCCGCCTTTTTCATATCTCTGAAGAGGCGTATGGCTATGTTGCCGTCAGCTTCCCTTTCCAGCGCCGGGTATGCCAGGCCAGCATCCCCGTCTTTACCTTTCAGGGTGATTTCTTCAGGGAGGTCCGCGAAATCCCACGAGGTTATTCCATCCCTTTCCCATTGCTTCTTTGCCATCTTGAATGCCGGCGATTCCCCGCCATCAGGGATATCTTTATGCAGAAGGTGGATATCACGGCCGGAGCGGATTTCCTCTCCCTTTTCGTTCACGAAGGAAAATCGCATCTTCAAATAATCCGGGATGTTTTCTATCGGCCATGCCGCGGCAGGTATATTGATGTTGAATTTTTCATGTATGAATTGTGCCATGGATGTGATGAGTGAGCTGTCACTGCTTTTGATGTTGTGTATCATTGTGTTCACTGTCTGTGGAATGGGTACAAGTTTTTTCCTGTACTCTTTGGGCAGGCCTTTTATGAGGGCAGTTATCTTTTCTCTGAGAAGGGCGGGAATCCGCCAGTCCGCTGATTCCAGAGGGAGAGTTGAAGCGACATCGGAGGGAACATGTATGGTTACTCCGTCATCGGGCTTTCCGGGATCGAAACTGTATGAACAGGACAAAACCCTGTTTCCCAGAGTAATTTCGTCCGGGTACATGGAGAGCTCTTCTTCCGGATAGTGTTCCATTATATCTTCTCTGCTCATCCGGAGAAAATCATCCGTGCCTCTGTCCTTTATAAGTTTCTTCAGGGTT
Organism: uncultured Syntrophaceae bacterium; assembly: GCA_964610735.1. GTDB lineage: Bacteria > Desulfobacterota > Syntrophia > Syntrophales > UBA2210 > UBA2210. Next base: position 52,856 of record CAZSYH010000006.1, read on the forward strand.
CTGATATTGTAGGCGATATCGACTCGTTTCTCGTAGAATTCGGTGAGAATATCCTCGTTTGCCAGGATATTTCTCCTGCGCAGCCTGTCTTCCATATTAGCCACTTCTTCAATCAGATCCCGGTTATGTATCAGGAAGGGAAGCGGCTCCCTGATATCACCTTCTACGAGGGCGCTTCGGATGAATATCTTCGTGGCTTCCACCGGGTCTATGCGACCGTACGAAACGGGTCTTCCCGGCACTATGACCAGACCGTAGAGCTTTACCTGCTCGCTTGCAACTACCTCGCCCCGATTCTTTTCCCAGTGTGCTTCCAGATAGTTTCGGCGGCAGAGATCGCCCCCGATTTCTTCCAGCCATTCGGGATTTATGACGGCGTTGATCCGGGCGAATATCCTTGATGTTTCAACTATTTCCGCCGAGACTATCCAGTCCCCACCGCTGTTGAAGAGCCCCGAGCCGGGAAAGATCATAACCTCTTTCCCCTTTGCCATCAGATATATATTTTTTTCCTTCTTTACGCCTATGCTTGAAATATAGCCGCCGAGAATGGCCTTGTGTATCCCTTCGTAAAGCAATTCTCCCTGTAGAGTTTTCTTTGTCTTTCTGTGCCCGGTTTCTTCGAGGATGTTCGATATCTGTTCATATACATCCCGCCATTCTCTCATCCGCCTGTATGACAGAAAATGTTCTGTGCAGAATTTGCGCATCCGGTTTTGTGTCTTCAACTCTTTGCGGATATCGTGATATCTGTTCCATATATTCAGGAGTGTTATAAAGTCGGAGGCGGGATTTACAAAGGGTTTGTGCATCCTGTCGGCATTCTGTTCTTTTCCAAGGGGCCGTTCTCTGGGGTCCTGAATAGACAGAGCGGAGGCTATAATAATCACCTCCTCCACGCACTTGTACCTTTCGGCATCTATGATCATACGCGAAATCCTGGGATCCAGGGGGAGGCGCGACATGGCAGTTCCCCTGTCTGTCAGGATGATTTTTCCGCCCGCTGATCTTGTGGCGCCCAGTTCCCGGAGCAGGGCGAATCCGTCCCTGATATTTCCGGGAGAGGGTGCATCTACAAAGGGAAATGAAGAGATGTTGCCCATACCCAGGGCGATCATTCTCAGTATCACCTCTGCCAGGTTGGAGCGAAGTATCTCCGGAGTGGTAAAGAGGGGACGTTTCTCATAGTCTTCTTCGGTGTAAAGACGGACGCACACTCCGTCCTGCACACGTCCACAGCGCCCCTTTCTCTGGATGGCATTGCTTCTTGATATAGCCTTTATGGGGAGTCTTCTGGTCCTTGTGCCGGAATTGTATTCAGATATTCTTGCGAGGCCGGTATCAATGACATATCGGATGCCGGGGATGGTAATGGAGGTCTCGGCCACGTTGGTAGCCACAACGATTTTTCTTTTCCTTGTTCGCGCGAATACTCGCTGCTGCTGAGAAGACGACAGACGTCCGAAAAGGGGAAGCACTGTTGAATCGTCATTTTTGCCCGCGGCGAGGATAGCGCATGTATCCACGATATCCTGTTGTGTAGGCATAAAGATGAGGATATCTCCGGGTTCTTCTCTACTCAGCTCATCTACCGCTCTGACGGCCGCGTCCACATGAGATGTTTCACTCTCTTCTCCCATCTTCGAATCAATAGGCCGGTAGCGAACCTCCACGGGATACATACGTCCCGATACCTCTATTATAGGTGCGTTATCAAACGCTTTTGAGAATTTCTCCGGGTCTATGGTCGCGGATGTTATTATAAGCTTCAGATCCCTTCTCCGGCTCAGGAGTCTTTTGAGAATGCCGAGGATAAAATCTATGTTTGTGCTCCTCTCATGCGCTTCGTCAATAATAAGGGTATCGTACCTGTTCAGATAGGGGTCTGACTGCGTCTCCATGAGGAGGATACCATCGGTCATCAGTTTGATGTGGATATCTTTGTTTGTTTTGTCTCTAAAGCGTATCTTGTAGCCGACAGACCTTCCCACGTCTTCCTTCAGCTCGTCGGCGATCCTGTGGGCGACTGTCACCGCCGCGATCCTCCGGGGCTGGGTGCATCCTATAATGCCGTCTATGCCGCGTCCCGCCTCTATGCACATCTTCGGGATTTGTGTGGTCTTTCCGGAGCCGGTCTCGCCGGTAATTACGATAACCTGATGATTTTTTATGGCCTCTGTGATCTCATCTTTTTTCTTTGTTATGGGGAGAATGCCGGGGTAGGTGATTTCCGGCAGATGGTCTCGGCGGGCCTCCCTCTTTTTGATGGAGGTGTTCAGTCTTTTTTCCAATTTCAGCAGTTTGGTCAGTGTCCCTTCGCCATCTTCGCCTTTCTGAACGGAGTTGCTTATGAAACGCAACTCTCCGGTGATAAGACGCCTGTCCGGATGGAGCGCCCTTCTCACGCCGGAGCGTATCCTTTTTTGCAGTGATTTTATATCAGGCAATGCCATCTTTGATTTCGAGTTGGAGAATTCTTGACCGGTCATATAGTTTGATGGGGATTTACGCATTTTCTTACGATAATAGCAAACCAAATATGACGGTTCTGGTTCAGGGCTCAAGCCTGCTTTGGGGAAAGTTGTCTTTTTGTCGATGGATCTGGCTGATGGATTGCGCTTTTTTAGGTCTTTTCCCGTTTCAACCATCTGATTTGGTTTGATTTTGAAAGACCCATTGTGCTATAAGCCTGATGATAATTCAGGTATGAAGGGAGAAGAATGGCATGACAGATGAGAAGGCTTTGGAAGAATACACAGTGGCAGAGCTGAAGGAGATTGCACGAAGCAGCGGGAAGATCGAGGGCCTCGGCGCCATGAAAAAGGCTGATTTGATAAGCGCTATCAGGGTTGTGCGGGATGAGATTGTGGAAACAGTGGAAAAGGTGTCAGAAGAGAAGGTGTCAGAGGTGCCCGAAGAATCCGCGAAGACAGTGGAAAAAGATGTTTCTTCTGACCCCGCCAAAGAGAAGCCTAAAAAGAAAGCTGGAAAAGCGCCCGAAAAATCTCCGGTGACGGTATCGTCCCTGAAAGAAAAGATGGGGGTACTCAAACAGAAAAAGGAGGAACTGAAGAAGAAGGGAGACAGGGCAGGAGTTAACCGTCTCAGAAGAAGGGTAAACCGGCTTAAAAAAAGGACAAGAATGCCGGCGAAGGTTGCTTCTTAGGCAAACCCTGAGTGTGATGTTGGAGGTTGAGTTATGTTTGTAGGAAAAAAGATGGCGAGAGACCTGATAACGATAACAGGGGATACGAGCATTCTCAAGGTAAAGAATCTTTTAAAGCAGCATAAGATTGATCAGCTTCCCGTGGTGGATGGGAAGAAGCTGGTGGGCATTATTACAGACAGAGATATCAGAGTTAATCTGCCATCTCCGGCGAGCACCCTTTCTGTTCACGAGCTTAATTATCTTCTTTCGGAGATGAAGACAGAGGATGTCATGACCAGGAAGGTGTTTACAACGACGCCAGGAACCACTATTGAAGAAGCGGCCAGATTGATAAATGAGAAACATGTCAACAGTCTGCCGGTTGTGGTCGACGATGAACTGGTTGGCCTGATTACTACCTGTGACCTTCTGAATATTCTCCTTGAATTCATAGGGGTGCATAGTGCTCCGAGCGGCCGTGTGGAACTCAGGCTCTCAAACAATATAGGTGAAATAGCGAAGATAGAGAATATCATAAACGGTATGGGGCTGAGGATAGTGTCCCTGGTTTCTACCATAGACAAAGATGACAGCGATGTGCGTCCCACTCTTGTGAGAGTTAGTACTGACAACATCGATGAACTTTGCGGGGTTTTTGAAGATGCCGGGTACGCAGTTATTAATGAGTACAGGATGGACAAATAAGTAAAGCCAGAGATTTGATCCCACAGAAAGAAACAGAAAATACCCGCGTAGTGAAAGCAGCGTGGATTGTCGGGCTTGCGACTCTGCTGAGCAGAGTATTCGGCTTTATCCGGGACATGGTAATAGCGGGATTCTTCGGAGCGGGACCGGCTACCGATGCCTTTTTCGTCGCCTTCAGGATTCCCAATCTTCTCCGCAGTCTGTTTGCGGAGGGCTCTCTCACCATAGCCTTTATTCCCGTTTTTACCGGATACCTCAAACGATCAAAAAAACAGGCCGTTGAGCTTGCAGGCATCGCCTTTACGCTTCTCTCCATTATTCTTGTGCTGGTCTCGGTCGCCGGGATATTGCTTTCTCCCTGGATTGTCAGAGTTATGGCGCCCGGGTTTGCTGACGTTCCGGATAAATACGCGCTCACAGTATTTCTAACCCGCCTGATGTTCCCCTATATATTTTTTATATCCCTGGTAGCACTGTGCATGGGCATTCTCAATTCCTTCAGGCACTTTGCGGCGCCTGCCCTCGCTCCGGTGGTTCTTAATATCTGCATGATAGCTGCCGCGTTTCTCCTGAAAGACTGTTTCAGAGATCCGATAATATCCCTCGCTGTGGGTGTTATGGTGGGAGGAGTTCTTCAGCTTGCCATGCAATTCCCGTTTCTGCTCAGGGTGGGCGCGAGGTTAAGACCGAATTTCCATTTCAACCATCCGGGAATAAAGAGTATAAGGGTACTGATGCTTCCGGCGGTGTTCGGCGCCGCTGTCTATCAGGCAAGCATATTCATAAACACCATCCTGGCATCGCTTCTTCCTGAAGGCAGCGTGTCATATCTGTACTATGCCGACAGGGTGGTGCAGCTTCCGCTCGGTGTGTTCGCGATTGCGGTGGGGACGGCATCGCTCCCCAGTTTTTCAGAACAGATGGCCGGAGGAAATTATGAAGGATTGAAGGATACGGTATCATTTTCCCTGAGGTTGATCCTGTTTGTTACTATACCGGCAATGATTGCCCTGATTGTCCTGCGTGTACCTATCATATCTGTGCTCTTCCAGCGTGGGGAGTTCGATGTTTCGTCAACGGTTTTTACCGCCCAGGCACTGCTTTATTATGCCGTAGGCTTGTGGGCATTTTCGTGCATAAGGGTTATATTATCCGCGTTTTACGCCCTGCAGGATACCAGGACTCCTGTAAAGATTGCAGTTGCGGCGCTCCTTGTAAATGTTGTAATGAGTGTTGTGCTGATGTTCCCTATGAAACATGCCGGACTCGCGTTTGCCACATCAATTGCCTCCGCGGTCAATGTTGTTATCCTTGCCGTGATATTGAAAAGGAAGGTGGGAGGGTTTCTTAAAAAGAGTTTCTGGACATCTGTGCTCAAGACCACGCTGGCATCCGGGGTCATGGGGCTGTCAATAATTGCAGTAAACTATACTCTCGGATGGAACAGCGAAGGGGCCCTCGGAGAAAGGTTGTTTTTCCTGACAGTCGCGGTGACTGTCGGGCTTGTTGTATTTGCTGTGAGTTCGCTTGTTCTGGGTAGCTCCGAGATGAAATCTCTGCTCAGAATGAAAAATGGATAAAGACTATGCTGCTGAAGATAAATAGCAAAAATCCCCAGGCGCGGCTTATAAAAAGGGCCGCTCAAGTGCTGAATGACGGCGGTATTGTGGTTTATCCCACAGATACATCTTATGGAATGGGGTGTGATCTGTTCAATAAAAGGGGTATCGAGAAGATATATGAGATAAAAAAGAGGAACAAAAATCAGCCCTTCAGCTTTATCTGTGCCGATCTTGGTGATATAAGCAACTATGCGGTGGTGACCAATTACGCGTATAAAATCATGAAGCGGCTGCTGCCCGGTCCCTATACCTTTATACTGGGGTCATCCAGGCTGGTTCCGAAGATTCTGCTGCCGAAGAGGAAAGAGGTAGGAATAAGGATACCGGACAACGAGATATGTCTTTCTCTTGTCAGAGAATTCGGGGGTCCGATAATCAGCACCACAGTAAAATCGAGTGAGGATGAGATAATAACAGATCCGGATATAATAGAAGAGAAACTTGGATATTGCATAGATCTGATTATAGATGGAGATATCCTGCTTCCTGAGCTGTCAACGGTTGTGAATCTTGCTAATGATACGCCCGAAATAGTCAGAGAAGGGAAGGGCGATCCAGATGTATTTTGACATGTATCCGAAAGAGGTAACTATTTAGGTTCACAGTTCAGGTCTGTCCCGACCTGTCTGCGTGCGAGTATGCACAGGCAGGCGAGTCGGGATTTGTAACCTAGATGCCTTCAACCTACAGTCTAAACAACCTGAGTGATTACGAAAGAGGATTATGATGACTAAAAAAATGCTTATCAATACAATAGATGAAGAAGAAAGCCGGATGGCCATTGTTGAAGACGGCAATCTGGTTGAATATAATGTGAGAATGTCGGTCAAGGAACCGACAACCGGTAATATATACAATGGCACTGTACAAAATGTGCAGCAGGGACTGCGGGCGGCCTTTGTGGATTATGGCGTCGGCAAGAGCGGTTTTCTGCCGCTGCGTGATGTAGCGCCGGAATACTTCAGCGAGGACAGGAAGTTACAAATAGGAAAAAAACTACTGGTGCAGGTTGTAAGAGAAGAAAAAGGATCCAAAGGCGCCATGCTGACAACACATATATCGCTTCCCGGCCGGTACCTTGTTCTCATGCCTAACAAGCAGGGCAGTGGTGGAATTTCCCGCAAGATAGAGAATGAAGCGGACAGAAGGAAGCTCAAGGAAGTAATGGGGCAGATAACAGAACAGGAGAATATGGGATTTATCGTTCGCACCGCCGGCATGAGCAGGACAAAACAGGAGCTTATCCGGGACTATCAGATGCTGTTGAGGCTGTGGAAAGACATGAAAGGAAAATCTGAAAAGACTACAGCGTCCGAATTGATATACCAGGAGACCGATTTTGCTGTCAGGGCATTCCGGGATTATTATACATCAGATATCAATGAGATACTGGTTGATGACTCAGAAACCGCCCGGAAGATGAGGGATTACTGCAAGGCTGTTTCGCCAAGAAATGTAAGGATGATAAAGTTTTATAAGGAAGAGACACCGCTGTTCGACCGATATGATATCGAAGACCAGATAAATGAGATATATCAGCCGCGCGTGATGCTTAAATCGGGTGTTTCCATCGTAATAGACTCCACCGAAGCGGGGATAACCATCGACGTAAACTCAGGCCGTTTGAAAAAGCGTGACGTGGAAGAAACCGCGTACACAACAAACATGGAAGCGGCTGTAGAGATAGCGAGGCAACTACGCTTAAGAGACCTTGGAGGACTCATCGTGGTCGATTTTATCGACATGATGGACAAGAATCACATTAGTCAGGTGGAGAAAGCCTTCCGGGACGCACTGAAGCTGGACAGATCCAGGATACAGATGGCAAAGATATCCAGATTCGGCATGCTGGAATTATCACGACAGAAGAAACAGTCCACAATACAGGAAATCAGCTATTCGATCTGTCCCTATTGCAGAGGAAATGGTGTCAGACCATCCGTGGAATATCTGGCGCTCAGCGCGCTCCGGAGGATTAAAGCCGAGGCGGCAAAAGAGAAGTCTTCGGAGATTGACGTTACTCTTCCACCGGAGGTAACCACGTATCTCCTCAACCAGAAGAGAAGCCAGTTAAGCAAACTGGAAGCACTTCATGGTGTTTCCGTGACCATCTCGGGAGATTCCAATCTGCTGTGGGGCGAATTTCAGTCCAAGACGGTGAAGAGAGAGCTGGTCGTTCCCGAGGCCGCGGTTGAAGTCGCCGAAGAGGAAACGAAGCCAACCGTCAGCAGGTCGCCCCGGAGGAGAAGAAGACCTCGACATACAACACCCGGAAATTCTAAACCTTCCGGAGCTCCCGATAAAGATGCGGTATCATCTGAGGCTGGCGGAGCGGATAAACCGGGTGTAACGGAATCGCATACAGTACCTCCTGAGAAAGCGCGGGACTCCACGAAAAAAGGTGGCATAGTAGGCAAGCTGTATGATTTCTTTAAATAAACAGATGTTGAACTGAATAGCTATCTCATTCCCGCTACTTGCGGCGGGGTTGGTGAGCGAATAAAAGCTTCCCTTAATCTCGCTTATGCGGGATTGAGGGAAGCGTCATTATCCTTTTCCATATGCCGACATATCGAAAATCCGGGTTCAAATTCCCAGGTGAAAAGGAATATGAAAAGAATTTCAGGAAACATTGTTGATGTATTGAATTCCAGAATCTACGCGGGAACCCTCGTTATTTCGGAGGGCAGGATAGCCGACATTATCCGGGAAGAAACAGGTGATGATACGTACATCATGCCCGGTTTTGTAGATGCCCATATTCATATTGAAAGCTCAATGCTGACACCCGCTGAATTTTCCAGGATAGCGACCGTGCATGGCACGGTTGCCACGGTATCAGATCCGCATGAGATCGCGAATGTGCTTGGTATTGAAGGCGTGAAGTATATGATAGAAGACGCCAGAAAATCCCCGGTGAAGATTTGTTTCGGAGCGCCTTCCTGCGTTCCGGCAACACCCTTTGAGACAGCGGGCGCCGTGCTGGGAGTGGAAGAAGTGGAAGAACTGCTTAAGCTCAGTGAGATTGGATACCTGAGTGAAGTCATGAATTTCCCTGGAGTTCTAAACGGCGATAAGGAGATCATGGACAAAATCCGCGTTGCCGCAGAATACTCTAAACCGGTGGACGGCCATGCTCCGGGCCTGCGCGGAGGTGAACTGGAGAGATACATAAACGCCGGGATATCGACAAATCATGAATGTCTTTCGTGTGACGAGGCGCTTGAGAACATCGAAAAGGGTGTTAAGGTTCAAATCAGAAAAGGGTCCGCGGCTGATATCTTTGAAGAGTGTCTTCCTATCCTTGACGAGCACTACGAAAGCTGTATGTTTTGCAGTGATGACAAACACCCCGATGACCTGCTGAAGGGTCACATCAATGATATGGTGAAAGGGGCGATTGATTACGGCGTTGATGTCATGAAAGTTCTGAGGGTCGCGTCGGTGAATCCTGCATTGCACTATCGCCTGGATGTGGGTCTGCTTCGCAAGGGCGATCCAGCTGATTTTATCAGGGTTGACAACCTTGGCGACCTCAATATCCTGGAAACGTATATAAATGGCAGGGCCGTGGCGCGTGAGGGTGTTCCGCTGATACCCCGAAGGGCTTCAAAGATTGTCAACAACTTTCATGCGGCCCCCAAAGAGCCCGCTTCATTTGCGATCCCCTGCAGAGGGAACAGAATAAACATTATAAAGGCCACTGACGGCACTTTGTTTACAGACAGATTGATTGAAATTCCAAAGGTGGAAAACGGCTGTGCGATGTCGGACACGAAGAGGGATATCCTCAAGCTGGCAGTCGTGAACCGTTACAGAGATACAAAACCGGCAGTGGGTTTTGCCGGCAACTTTGGCATAAAAACCGGCGCGATTGCATCCAGCGTGGCGCATGACTCCCACAACATTGTGGCCGTAGGGGTTTCCGATGAGGATATATGCAGGGTTGTCAATCTTGTTATCTGTAACCGTGGTGGAATAGGGGCCGTTTCGGGAAGCAGAGAGATGGTACTCCCGTTGCCGATCGCCGGCATCATGAGTGATAAGGATTACGTCGGCGTGGCCGACAAATACATAAAGCTTGATGGAATGGCCAAATCCATGGGTTCAAAACTACGCGCGCCCTTTATGACTCTGTCATTCATGGCGCTCCTTGTTATACCCGGGATAAAGATGAGCGACAAGGGGCTGTTCGACGCGGAGAAATTCAGGATGATGGATGTTTTTTGCGGGTAGGGGCGACTTCAGCCGCCCATCAAATTTCTCTTGCCCTCATTTATATCTGAGTAGTTAAGATTTTTTAACATGTGGGAAAAACTTGACAAACGCCAACTGACAGTTTAAGAGTAGGTTATTGAGTATTCATAAGTAGTGTCGTGTCAATCAAGAAATGTCATTTCGACCGCAGGGAGAAATCCAGGATTTCTCAGTCGTGAAGACTCCTTCGAAATGACAGAGTATCGTTGACATGACAGTAGCTACACATTAGCCGCAGAGAGATTAAATCGAAAGCAGCACGGGGGAGTAGGAGTATTACCGCCGGATGCGAGGGAGAGAGGGGAACGAAGGTATCTGCAAGGCTGTCTGTAGGTTAGAGTGAAAAAAGAGGGATATTTATATAGCCGGTCATCAACAGCGGGTGGCCGATCTTTTCTGTGCTATTCCCAGAGAAATGGGTTAGGAGCAGATTTGGTATTGATTATCCTGAAACATGTAGATACACTTTAAACGATAAGCGACCTATAATTAATGTTCTGCTTCTAAATCAAAATGCATCAGGGGTAAAAAATGAAGATTCGGTTTTATATTGATCCAGAAACCAATCAACCCCATACTTATAACCACAAAATTAGCGAAAATGAAATTGCAGACGTGTTAGAGAAGCCAGGTGAAGATCGTCCAGGCCGTGAAGGTTCTCGTATCTGTATAGGACAAACAAAAAGTGGAAGATATCTACGTGTTATTTATGTCCCTGATCCTGTACCTCAAAGTGTTTTCGTAATTACGGCGTATGATTTAACAGGCAAAGCAATTAAAGCCTATAAACGTCGCAGAAGGAGAAAGTTGAAATGGTGAAGCAAAGCAAATACCCAAAAAGGTGGGATGAAGCACGTGTACAACGTGTGCTTGAGCATTATGAAGCTCAATCTGAAGAAGAAGCTGTTGCCGAGGATGAAGCAGCTTACGAAGATAAGGAACAGACTTTTATAGAAGTCCCCAATGAATTGGTCGCTGTTGTTCGAGAGCTTATTGCAAAAAAGACAGATCTGACACCAAATATTTGAGCAGAACAATTTGCTGGAGGGGACGCGCAAAAAGCCCCCCCCTCAGCAACACGGTGGTAGGAATTTTGCGAAAATATGCCCGCAAATATAAAAAATGATTCTCTCTCTCTCTCTCTCTCTTATCTACTTGTAATTATTAAGGAAGATATTTTGTACCCGCTTGGGGAGGGTGCTGTAATATCAAAAGAACCCCATTAGTTTCATTGACGGAACTGGTGGGGTTTTTTCATTTTTGTGCCGAACTCACATAACCCGTTAAAATAACACGGAGGATTGCGTTATGCTTCCTGATCAGCAAACATCATCGCAAATGAACATTCTCGTGGTCGATGACGATCAGGATTTTCGCTGGACTGTGAGTAACGTTCTGAAGGCATCCGGATATGGAGTGCTTGAGGCGGAAGATGGAAGAGCCGCCCTGAAAGTCCTGAAAAAAGATATTCCGAATCTGATCTTGCTGGATTATCGAATGCCCGGAGAGACAGGATTGCAGATTGCCCCGAAAATACAAAAAGAAGTTCCGGAAGTTCCCATTATCATGATTACCGCCTACGCAGACGTAGAGTCCGCCGTTAAGGCCATGAAGATGGGCGCATATGACTACATCTCAAAACCGGTTGATAACCATGATCTTATCTTTACAATCAAGCGGGTGCTGGAGAAACAGGGACTTACCCGGGAAGTAGAACATTTAAGAAAAGTCTTGAAAAAGAAAGATTCACTTCATGAGTTGATGGGAAGTAGCGAACAAATCGATAAACTGGTTGACCTGATAGGAAAGGTGGCCCCCACCTCCTATACTGTTTTGATAGAAGGAGAAAGCGGCACAGGCAAGGAGCTTGTGGCCCTCGCCATCCACGGTTTGAGTGAGATGAGGGAAGGGCCATTTGTCGCTGTGGACTGCGGCGCAATTCCTGAAACCCTGATAGAAAGCGAACTCTTCGGCTACATGAAGGGAGCGTTTACGGGAGCTCATGCAGACAAGCCGGGTCAGTTCGAGCTGGCTGAAGGAGGCACACTTTTTTTAGATGAGGTGGGAAATCTTTCTTATCCTGCTCAGCAAAAGCTTCTTCGCGCCATGCAGGAAAGGCATGTACAGAGATTGGGTGCAAAAAAACCCATTCCTGTTAATGTTCGAATTGTCGCAGCAACCAACACATCCCTGGAAGAGGATATAGGAAAAGGCAGATTCCGCTCCGATCTATACTACCGATTGAATGAATTTTCCATAAAAGTACCTTCCCTCAGGGAAAGAAAAGATGATATCCCTTACTTAGCGAAAAAATTTATAGATGAAGCCATTATAGAACTCAAGAAAAACTGTCTCGGGTTTTCTAAAGAGGCCTATAAGGATTTAATTACCTATCACTGGCCGGGAAACGTCCGTGAATTGAGGAATATAATCCGCCAGGCAACCCTTCTCTGCGAGGAAAATGCTTCCATAAAACCGGAGCATTTGATGTTTGATATCGATATTACGCAAAGCCAATCGGAAATGGACCCCGATTCGCGCGTCCGAATTTATGGCGAAGATTCATTGAAGGAAACGGTCAAACGCCACGCTGATCAGATTGAAAAAAATATGATAAATCAGGCATTAAAAGAATCTGAAGGAAACAAGAGCAAGGCAGCCCGCAAACTGTGCGTCGATTACAAAACCCTCCTAAGAAAAATTAAAGCCCATCAGATAAACTGGTATGCAGTGAACAGTAATCACGAACCCTTGACCCCTGACCCCTGACCACTAATCTATGGCACGCATGCCATAGTTGGGCGCCGATGCCTCACCATCAAGACCCAACCCAGTCTCACTCTGAAAATACATTCTTAAAATAAACAATTAATTCAGCATGATGAAAAGAATGCATTGCTGGCATGCTATGTGCAAAATCACAAGTTCAGTATGAAGTAATTTATAGCAAGCAGGGTATGGCAGCGGAAGTTATCGCAGTATCAGTTGGGAAAGCCCTTTGATATTAATGAGCTTGTAAGTTTATGCAGGCAGGCTCTTAATAAGAGGAATACCTTGACAGGTCATTCTTCATAAAATCCATAACGAAAGGAGGTGATAATTATGGCAGTCGAGAAAAGTAATGCGTCTTCAAGTTTGGTCGAGGTAGTGGACAGGATCCTCGATAAGGGTGTTGTCGTCGATGCGTGGGTCAGGGTATCTCTCGTAGGTATCGAACTGCTCGCCATTGAGGCGAGAGTGACGGTAGCCGGTGTTGAGACCTTCCTGAAATATGCCGAGGCAATCGGTCTTACAGCTACAGCGTAGTAAAATGTTAGTAAAACTGAAGGGAGATTGGCAGATATCCTTGAGGGTGTAGAGGCGCACGAAATGCCCCTCTGCTAAGAGGATAATAGCTAATTATTAAGATCCCGAGCATATCTGACATCTCTTCAAGTTACTCAGGAGAATCGCAAGTAAACCTGACAATACTTCCTTCCGAGTCTATTGTCCGATTTATTTGCGATTTTTTGGATTAAGAGGTGAAAAAATGACGGTTGGAAATGATTTAAGGGCATTGGCCAACAGCATTATCGATTCATACGAAATGCGCGTGAAGACAGTCGGCGCTTTGATGAATCAGGCCAATCAATTACTGGGAAGTTTCCAATTAGAAATCGAAGATATGATGGTCGGCCTCAGGAATAACCTCGCAAAATCGGAAAGTCTTAGAAAAAAGGACTTCGACAGCATGATGAGCAGTGTGATTGAGCTCTGCCAGCGAACTGAAGAAGAGGCAGAAGAAAACCTCAAACGTTTCCAGGCGGAAGAAGAAGAGATGATCAAGCGCCTGAGGAACATCGTTCTCAGCGGAAACCGCTCAAATCTGGAAGATATCAAAACTATAAGAGAAGATATCCTGAAACGGCAGAAAGAGCGGGAGAAGACCATCATCAGAGCTCTCAAACGCTTCCAGATCGAACAGGAAGATATCAGGGTCGCCCTTAAGAATCTTTTATCGAAGGGAGAAAATGTAAAAATCAGAGATTTGAAGATCATGCTCAGATCGCTCAGTGTGCAGCAAAGCAATCACGACGCAGAAATAATCAGCATGCTGGAAGATTTTGAAGTTGCGAGAGAAAAGGTTCAAACCCAGTGGCAGGCGGTATCAAGGGCAAGTAATTAGTGTTCTGTGATTAGTGTTCAGTGATCAGGGGGGAGTAGAGGATTACATGTTATTCCATTTCTGGTTTTTAAATCCGCAATCCGAAATCTGCAATCCCCAATTGAAATGCCAATCTGTAAGATTCAGATTCGCCAAGAGTAACCTTCGAGGCATCCTTAGGGATATAGAGGTGTGGCCAACCCCTCTGTTAGAACATTTCAAGTATGTCTTTTAAATAGGATTAATAATGGAGGAAATGACATGGCAAGTGCAGACGATTTAAGAAGATTGGCAGAAGAAATGGCCGGCGCCTATGAGGAAAGGGTTAGGGTTATATCTGATGTCAAACAAGCAACGGCTGACATCAAGAAGGAAACAGGACAGTTATTAAATGACTTTGGCAAAGTACACGCGGCAATGTCTAAGGAACTGAAGGCCGAGCTGGCTGGGTTCAAGACTGATCTGGATGCGGCAGAGGGTGAACGCAAGAAAGATGATCAGGCCGAGATTTCAGAGAGAAAAGATTATATTATGGATCTTAAGGATAAAGCCAGAGAACTGATCGATGAGTTTGATAAGGCACATGGCGATATGGCGCAAGCATTGCGTGCCGAGCTGGCCAGGTTCAAATCAGAACTGGATGCGGAAGAGGGTGAACGCAAGAAAGATGATCAGGCCGAGATTTCAGAGAGAAAAGATTATATTATGGATCTTAAGGATAAAGCCAGAGAACTGATCGATGAGTTTGATAAGGCACATGGCGATATGGCGCAAACATTGCGTGCCGAGCTGGCC
>CAZSYH010000007.1:0-49812 GCA_964610735.1 uncultured Syntrophaceae bacterium
CACAAGATAGACAAAACCGTGGAGCATCCTGATATACGTAATGTCAACGCACCATGCCTGATTGGGATGGTCAATGGTTAATCCTCTGAGCAGGTAGGGACATTTTATATGCTCCTTGTGGGATTTGCTTAGCTATACGGGGACCATGGAATTTTCAGTCTCTATCAACATTCTTTTCTCTTCAACGGAGTATCTGTGATTTTTTTTTAAGCCAGTCAAGTTCTACCTTGAGCTGGCCAATTTGCTGGTATAGTTCCGACCGGAGGTCTTCATCATCTTTCTCTTGTTTTCTCCGACGATCTGAAAATAGTCGTGGGAGTTCTTCAAGAAGCTGCTTTCTTCACTGTCGGATCTGATTGGCATGAACTCCAAATTCACTGGATAGCTGGGCTATGGTTTTCTCTCCTTTCGCAGCTTCCAGTGCCACTTTTGCTTTGAATGTTGCATCATGTCGCTTCCGCAGATTGTGCATTTCGCCTTGCCTCCTCAATGTTTTTGCAGGCTATCATGCACCTTATTGCACTGTCCAGTTCTTGGGGATAGATATAATTTTATTATCTCATTCCAGTGCCACGATTCCATAGATTTCCATTGTCTTTAATGTTCTTGAAAGGTTGTTCACCTTTCTTCTGGAAACATCAGTCAATTCCTTTAATGATTTTGGTGTTTTATCTTTAATGGTTTTTAAAAGTTCCCTGTTTTTGGTGCTTAACACCTGAGCCATTGACTAGAGAGAATCAAACCAGATCTTCGGTTGATCTTTACCCGGTTTAATCTCTCCTTTGTCCTCTGATCCAATTTTTAGAGTTTTTATAAGAGGTGAAATAAAAAAGGCGGGACTATTGCGGGACAAAATAGCCCCACAAAGAAAAGGGGTTACAACACGAAAGCCGTAACCCCTTGATATTTTATGGCTGGGAGACAAGGATTTGAACCTTGATTGACGGAGTCAGAGTCCGCTGTCCTACCGTTGAACGATCTCCCAGTAAAGAGTTGTCAGATTATATCTCCATACCCCCGCCCGCCTTTACGCGTGATTCACAGTCTGAAGGATGGTTGAGAAAGCTATATAGTCGGATCGGCTTTTTTTGTCAATAAATTTTCGTCACAATCCTGGAGTTGGCAAGGGTACATTTCTGAGAATGTCGGTCCGTTCATTCCTTTTCCTGTCTGCGTGCGGACACGCGCAGGCAGGCATCAAGGGAGGGGGAACTTTTCAACCGTTTACAAGTTCATTATGTAGAGCTTTTGTATGTATTTGCAATGCAAAGCTTACTTGTATATATAGACTGTGTCACGCAATGTAGTGTGATCCTTTATTACATGCACAAGGAAAGGTTGTCATGGAAATGATTCGTATAGATGAAGAGAAATGCACTCTTTGCGGTCTCTGTATCCCCGACTGCGTAAGAGGCATACTGGAAGAGGGGGAAAGGGCAGTGCGTGTGACCAGCCCTGAAGACTGCATCCTCTGCGGGCACTGCAAGGCAATCTGCCCCGTAGACGCCCCGGAATTTCCGGCGCTCGACGCGTCAGAGTTTGAACCGGTTCCTGAGAGGGAGAACTACCCGAAAGCAGATGAACTGCTTTCGTTTTTCCGCGCCCGCAGGAGCATAAGGCAGTTTGAAGAAAGGTTTGTTGAACGGGAGAAACTGGGAAAGATCATACAGGCCGGTCGTTTTGCTCCGACAGGTGGGAACCGTCAGGGGCTGCATTATACCGTAGTCCATACGCCTGATAAACTTGCGGAAGTCCGGGACGTGAACCTCGATCTGCTCTACCACCAGGCGGAGAATATAGAGAGGGCTTTTGAGCGAAATAGTCAAACCGGAGAACCCGTTCCGCAGGCATATCAAGTGAGGAAGCTCTACGCGGACCGCTGGAAGGAAATGAAAGACCTCATGGAAAAAGGGATCGACAAACTCTTCTACCACGCTCCAGCCCTTGTCGTGCTTCATATAGACCCGGTAAAGAGCACATCAGCCATGGTCGACGCGGGGCTGGCAGCCATGCAGATGGCCCTTATGGCGGAGACCCTGGGACTGGGGACCTGCTTTTGTGGATTCTTCGTCTTCGCTGTAAACGAGTCAGCGGAATTTAAGAAGACCCTTAATATTCCGGAAAAGCATATCGTCCCCGTATCCTTTGTTGTGGGCTATCCGGCCGTCGAGTACCAACGGCTCGTTTCCAGGAACCCGGCACGCGTGGATTGGCTTTAGAAATACCGCGAAGGAGAATTGGTAAAATAGCTATAAAAGAATGATACAAGAAAGGGGTATTGCCCCACGAAGGAAGGAGAAAGACTGTGATAACCGTTATAGCATCGATAAGGATAAGGCCTGGGAATCAGGACGCGTTTTTAGAGATATTTAAGGCAAATGTCCCGAATGTCTTAAAGGAAGAAGGTTGCATAGAGTACTGTCCCACCGTCGATTTCGACACAGGATGGCCGGTGCAGAGGATGGACGGGAATGTAATCACTATAATCGAGAAGTGGATCGACCTGAAAGCGCTCGAAAGTCATCTCAAGACTCCGCACATGCTGGCCTATAAAGAGAAAACAAAAGATATGACTGACGAGCTGACCATCAAGGTACTGCAAAACGCGTAACCACATCAACCCTCTTACTGTTCGGTTCGGGAAGGGTGAAATGAAGCGTAGAAGTGCCGGCGTTTTTTCGACATTGGTGTCATTTGGTTATGAGTCCAGGGGATAAAAGAATCATGAAACTGTTCGAGAGATCTACAACAGAAGAAAAGATCCTGTACCGGCTCACTTCCGAAGATTGTTGACGTCAAGGTCCAGCAGGGTATAATGGGGAACCCGTTCGACTATAAAACAGTTGTCATTTTTGGCGCCGATGGAACGAGGGACGCATTTCACAGAATTGCTGCCCCGAATGAACTGGGATGAGAAACTATAGAGAGAATCCCGTCAAAATAGCTTTATGGTTCCCAATATCGATGAAATAGGGACAACAAAACAGGGTTTAATGAAAGGTGAGTTGTTAATAAACTCCAATTTAAAGGTAAAGGGCACTCTTATCCATGAACGACATCAAAGGGCGGGATATCATACTTGACTCAATAACCGACGGCGTCTTCACTGTGGACCATGAATGGCTCATCATGTCGTTCAACAGGGCTGCCGAAGAGATAACGGGTGTGCCGCGTGAAGATGCCATAGGTCAACTGTGCAAAGATGTCCTGAAGGCGGATATATGCGAAGGAAACTGTGCGCTCAGACAGACACTGGAAACGGGCGAGTCTATAAGGGACAAGGTTGTCAGTATCATAAACGCCACAGGAGAGCAGACACCGATCAGCATATCCACCGCACTGCTGAAAGATGAGGATGGAAAGATAATCGGCGGTGTGGAGACCTTCAGAGATATCAGCCTCGTTGAAAAGCTGCGCAGAAAGATCGAAGAAAAATATACCTTCGAAGATATAATATCAAAAAACCACAGAATGTATGAACTGTTCGATATACTTCCGGATGTGGCGGACAGCCTGAGCACTGTCCTGATTGAGGGAGAAAGTGGAACGGGGAAAGAGCTCTTTGCGAGGGCGATACATAACCTGAGTCCGAGGAAAAACAGGCCGCCTGTCGTGGTAAACTGCGGAGCCATGCCTGACACGCTCCTCGAATCGGAGCTGTTCGGCTACAAGGCGGGGGCGTTCACGGACGCGAAGCGGGACAAGCCGGGACGGTTCAGACTCGCCGAGGGGAGCACGATATTCCTGGATGAGATAGGGGACATCTCGCCGGCCCTACAGGTAAGGCTGTTGCGCGTACTACAGGAAAAGACCTATGAACCACTCGGCGCGGTGAAGAGCGAACGGGCAGATGTCCGTATAATAACCGCCACCAACAGGAACCTCTTCGAGATGGTTCAGCAGGGGAAATTCAGAGAGGACCTCTACTACCGGATCAACGTGATCAGGCTTGAACTTCCACCCCTGCGCGAGAGAAAGGAGGACATTCCCCTCCTGGTCGACCATTTTATCAAGACCTTCTGCTCCGTCCAGAACAAGGCTATTGACGGAATCACCGACCAGGCTCTTGCCTGCCTGATGTCATACGATTATCCGGGCAACATAAGGGAGCTGGAAAATATTATCGAACGCGCCTTTATACTATGCAAGTCAAAGATGATTATGCCTTCCCACCTCCCCGAACCGGTCTGCGGGCCAGATGTTCTCGGTCATCCGGAAAGCATAGGGATAACAAACCTCAAAGATATGGAGGCCGTTTTCCTGACAAACGCGCTGAGGAAAAACAACTGGAACCGCCAGAAAACAGCGCAAGAACTCGGTATTCATAAAAGTACCCTCTTTAGAAAGATAAAATCACTGGGTCTGGATATACCGAAGGCCTGAACTGAACAGCGAGCGCATTCCCCGCTGCTTGCGGCGGGGTTAGCGAGCAAATAAAAATAAATTTTTCCTCAACAGTCGGAGATTGCCCGCAACTTGTTGCGAGGAGCTTCAATTCACCGACGGAATGTAATGAAGAAGGAGTCACCTAATCCCCATGCATTCATTAGTCGCATTAGTGCGACTTAATTCTATGTCTGTAGTAGCAATTATGCGCCCCCATCAATCCCCCCAGCACATTTCTTCATCGTAATCCTTTGTAACAATTACTCTTTTGCTTTTATGCTGGGGGCTAATTTTATGGCACGGTATTTGTAGGTACATTTGTACTGTAAAAGGAGTTTAAGAATATGAAACTTGCCATGCCTGTGTGGGATGATTGTATTTCAACGGTCTTGGATTTTTCCGATTGCCTCCTGGTCATTGACTCTGAATCCGGTGTTATAAACAACCGGTCTATGGTCAGTTTCGCCGGAAACACAATGGTGGAAAAGGTGGCAAGGCTTAGGGAACTTGACATACAGGTGCTGCTCTGCGGGGCGGTTTCAAGGTCCATGGAACGGATGATTATGGCGTTGGGAATGGACATTGTCCCGTTTCTCAAGGGAAGGGTGGATGATGTGCTCAGCGCCTATTTCTCAGGGCGTCTGATTGAGCCGGGTTTTATGCTGCCCGGTTGCCGGCGGGGGTCGGGCTTCGGAAGGGGTATGGGACGGAGAAGGCACGGTTACAGCTACACCAATAACAGAAAAGGATGGAATATATGAAAATTGCAATCACATCGTACGGAGAAGATCTTTTGAGTAAGACGGACCGAAGTTTTGGCAGGGCAAAGTGGTTTGTCCTGGTGGATACGGACACAGGCGCGGTTGAGGCTCATTCCAATGAGCAGAACTTTAACGCGGCGCAGGGGGCAGGAATTCAAGCTGCCCAAAACGTGTCGAATCTGGGGGCCGAAGCCGTCCTAACCGGAAACGTGGGACCTAATGCCTTCAGGACATTGAGCGCCGCATCTATAAAAATATTTATTATCAAGGGAGACTCTACGGTGGAGCAGGCCCTTTCCGAATGGAGGGAAGGGAAACTTCAGGAGACAAGCGAATCGACGATTGAAGGGCATTGGGCCTGAGTTTGTGTTTTTTGATGTGTATGTAGATATAACGTATTCAATATACGTGGGAGGAGGTGATTGATATGCCTAGAGGAGATAGAACGGGTCCGCAGGGACAGGGACCGAAAACAGGCCGTGGCCTGGGGCCTTGTGGACCGGGAACAGAAGAAATGTCTGTACCTGAAGAGAATGTTGGTTTCTTTCGCAGGTTGGGAAGAGGCTTAGGTTTTGGCCGATCCGGTCGAGGTCGTGGAATGGGACAGGGCCAAGGCCGTGGAATGGGCCAAGGTCGTAATCGTTAAGGCATACAGTCTTTGTCACAAAGCTGAGAGCGAACAATTAACCGTCTAAGGAGGTATGTATCATGCCAGGTGGAGATAGAACAGGCCCCGCAGGGATGGGACCGATGACAGGTAGAGGAGCCGGTTACTGCACCGGTTATTCTGCGCCGGGTTATGCCGGATTTGGCTTTGGAAGAGGATTCGGATTAGGCCGCGGTGGTGGAAGAGGACGGCGTAACGGGTTTTACGCAACTGGCCTGCCGGGTTGGCAGCGTACTGCCTATGGGTATCCCGCTTACGGAGGGGGTATGCCGTACAACATGCCATATTCCCCGACTTCCAATACTCCATATGCGGCGGGGTTTTCAAAAGAAGAGGAAATTAACGCGCTGAAAGGTCAGGCGGAATATTTTGAAGATTCCCTGGAAGGCATTAAAAAGCGTATGGCAGAATTGGAAAAAGAAAGCAAAGGGAAATAAGAAAAGAAAAGCGCTGGTACAGGATGTGATCTGAATAGAGAGCGCATACAATCATACATTTCCTTCATAATCGGAGATGCCCCGCGGCCTGTCAGAGTAAAAGCGGAGATCCCGCTTACACCGGGCCGCGGGGATCTTTAATTTTGCCCCTACTGCCAGCTCTTTTGTGTCTGTCAATCTTGCTTTTTGAGAAGTGAATGCTTATGTTACTTCTCGTATAGAATTAACTTTTTGGTATGTGAAAGCTTTCATCGCTAAGCAACATTTTTTCAGGAGAGGTATTTAAAAAATGAAAATAGCAGTAACAACGGTGGGTCCGTCACTGGATGAGCAGGTTGAAGCCCGTTTCGGGAGGACTCCTTATTATGTGTTTGTGGACACGGATACAATGAAATTTGAGGCCGTACAGAATCCCAATGTCTCAGCGGGAGGCGGTGCCGGTATCCAGTCAGCGCAACTTATGTCGGATCATGGTGTCCAGTATGTTCTCACGGGAAATTGCGGACCGAATGCATTCCAGGTTTTCTCGGCAGCAGGTATCCAGGTCATTGTCGGAGTGAGCGGAATTGCCCGCCAGGCGGTGGAACAATTCAAGACCGGCGTTTTGACTACGTCGAACCAACCCAATGTGGTAAGCCATTTTGGTATGGGGGCTGGTCAGAGCATGGGCATGGGTGGCGGTCGCGGCATGGGCATGGGCGGCGGTCGTGGTATGGGCATGGGCGGCGGTCGCGGCATGGGCGGCGGTCAGGCAGGGTTTCCCGGTGTGACACCTCAGCCGCGCGTACCAGTAAAAGATAACGCAAACGCTCTCGAAGAGGAAGCGCGCCTTCTCGAAAAACAACTTCAGGATATCAAGAGCAGGATCGATAAGATTCAAAAAGGGTAAAGGCACTACAGTCGCTCGTGTTGATGCCGAGAAATGCAATGGATCTGGTGGTGCATGTGCTGGATGCTTTCCCGTGAGTGCGATTATTATGAGTGATGTGTCTTTTATTGATGAACATATATGCAGGAGATACGAACCATGCATTGGAAAGTGTTCTTGATGCGATTATTATGGTTTGAAAAGGAGTAAACCAACTTGAAGATATCTATTGCCAGCGGGAAGGGAGGCACCGGAAAAACAACGATCGCAACAAACCTTGCCCTGACGCTCGCCGATAAAGGAAAGAACGTGGAGCTTTTGGACTGTGATGTTGAGGAGCCGAACTGTCATATATTTCTGAAACCGGACATTGAATCAAGAACACCCGCCACGGTGACGATGCCGAAGGTGATTGAAGAAAAATGCACGGGATGCGGCATCTGTGCAGATGTCTGCGAATACAGAGCCATTGCGGTCATAAAGGGTAAAGTGCTGATATTTCCGGAACTCTGTCATGGTTGCGGCGCGTGCAAACTGTTCTGCCCCGAAGACGCCTTTGTTGAGATTTCCAGAGAAGTCGGCATTGTCGAAAAAGGGAAAACCGATGGAATCAGTTTCGTCCATGGATTGCTGAATATCGGAGAGCTTATGTCTCCCGCCGTTATCAGCGGAGTCAAAAAAGCCGCCGGCGAAACGGAGATACTGATTGTCGATTCGCCCCCGGGGACATCCTGTCCCGTTATCGCAGCCGTAAAGGATACGGAGTTCGTCCTTTTGGTTACGGAGCCCACGCCCTTCGGACTCAATGATCTGGAGCTCGCCGTGGGAATGGTGAAAGAACTGAATATTCCCTTTGCCGTGGCCATTAACCGCTCCGATGTCGGCAACGATGATGTAAAAGAATATTGCGAAAGAGAAGGGATCGATATTGTTCTGGAAATACCGGATGATCGCAGAATCGCCGAAGCCTATTCGAAAGGGGAGATGGTCATCCGTGCATTGCCGGACTATCGAAGAACATTTGAAACATGCTGGGAGAAGATTATAGATCTCCATCAGAATATGATGCAAGCAGAACAACAGGAAAAAACAGCGACGGAAAGTTAATATTATGAAGGAAATTGTTGTAATAAGCGGAAAAGGCGGTACCGGAAAAACAAGCATTGTGGCAGCCTTCGCTGCCCTGGCGGGAAAGAAAGTTCTGGCGGATTGTGATGTGGATGCGGCCGATCTGCATCTTGTTCTCAATCCCAGGATAGAACACCGGGAAGATTTCAGCGGCGGCAAGAAAGCAAAAGTATTGGAAGATAAGTGTATAGCCTGCGATCGATGCATAGAAGAATGCCGCTTCGATGCGATACATTACCCGGTTTTGGGCAATGGAAAGACAGCAGACACACCCTGGATAAACCCCATATTCTGCGAGGGTTGCGGCGTTTGTGTGCGCGTATGCCCGGCTGATGCGATTTCCTTTGAACCGGCCGTGAATGGTGAATGGTATACATCGTCTACAAACTATGGGCCTATGGTACACGCAAAACTTGGCATGGCCGAGGGAAATTCGGGAAAACTGGTGACACAGATTCGTCAGAAAGCCCGCGATATTGCGAAAAGAGATAACCTCGACTATATAATCGTTGACGGTTCACCGGGAATCGGGTGCCCCGTTATTGCATCCATAACGGGCGCTGATCTCGTGCTGGTTATAACCGAACCGACGCTCTCGGGCCAGCATGATTTGCTGCGGGTGGCGGAGCTGACCTCGCATTTCAGAATTCCCACCGTTGTCTGTGTCAATAAGTGGGATTTAAATTCCGATATTACCGAACAGATTGAGAGAGAAGCAGGCGCACATGGGGTCAAAGCAGCGGGAAGGATCCGTTACGATACGGCAATTACAAAGGCGCAGATCATGAAGACCAGCGTTGTTGAATACACAGATGGTGCTGTTTCGGACGATATAAAGATTGTTTGGCAGAACGTGCTCCACGCACTTGGTTAGAAAGGAATGACCATTTGAAGATATTTCTGGAATGTTTTCCCTGTTTTCTGAGGCAGGCACTGGAGGCAAGCAGAATTTCAGGCGCTGACGAAGAGACCCAGAGAGATGTTTTGAACTGTGTGATGGCAAAGCTGCTTGAGATCTCCAGAGAAGAGATCCCTCCGCAGATCGGCAGCATGATTCACAACACTATCAGAAAAGCGACAGGCAAAAGTGACCCTTACAAGGATATAAAACGTCTCCATAATGAGCAGGTGCTTGACATGGAAGAGAATCTTACCGGCCTTATTGAAGGATCATCCTCGCCCCTGCCCGACGCATTAAAGCTCGCCGCCGTGGGAAATCTTATCGACATGGGGCCCGAGCGAAGATGGAGCAACATACAGGATATATTCCGGGATTTCACAAAGAAGGATCCGACGCATTTTGATTACACGTCATTTGAAAGGTCCCTCGAAAAAGCCGGCACGCTCCTCTATCTGGGCGACAATGCCGGAGAGATTGTACTGGACAAGATACTCGTCGACCTCCTCCTGCGCAAGACTAAGCTTGATATAACCTATGCCGTGAGGGGCGGCCCCGTTATTAATGATGCCACCATGGAAGACGCAAAATTTGTCGGCATGACCGATATAGTCAGAGTAATCGATACTGGAGTTGACTTTCCCGGCGTAGTGCTGGAGACATGTTCCAGGGAATTTCTCGATTATTATAACGGGGCGGACATGATCATTTCTAAGGGCCAGGGAAACTATGAATCGCTCAGCGAAGAGGACAAGAATATATTCTTCCTGCTTCAGACAAAGTGCCCCGTTATCGCCGATAAGATAGGATGCAGGGTTGGAGACATAGTCCTGAAATCACAGCATGCGCAGATGATGGCTTCATAGAGGGTCGGGATCAGGTTTGGAAACCATGAAGGCAAAAGAAGAAAAGAAAACATATACCTTTGGCCCCGTACCATCGAGGCGCCTCGGGAGGTCTCTGGGGATTGATTTCGTTCCCTTCAAGACATGCAGCTATGACTGTATCTATTGCCAGCTTGGGAGGACAACCGCAAAGATAATTGAAAGGAGAGAATACTTTTCCGTCGACGCTGTCGTGAACGAGGTGAAAGAAAAACTGAAAAAGGTTTCACCTCCCGATTATATTACGCTCTCCGGATCGGGAGAGCCTACGCTTCACAGTCGCATCAGTGATATCATCTCAGGCATTAAGGAAATTTCTGATGTTCCAGTGGCAGTTCTCACGAACGGATCTCTGCTCTGGATTGATGCGGTGCGCGACGCAATCTCCGGTGCGGACCTTATCATGCCGTCACTGGACGCCGGCAGTGAAGAAACTTTTTTGCGTGTAAACCGTCCCCACAGTGGAATTCTTTTTAAAGAAATGATAGAGGGATTACGCTTGCTCCGGGAAGAATTTAAGGGACCTGTATGGCTGGAAGTTTTTATAACGGGTGGCGTGACCGATACGGAAAACGAGATTTCAAAAATAAAGAATCTGGTGGATTATATCGCCCCGGAGCTTGTCCAGCTTAATACGACAGTCAGAACACCGGCTGAAGAATTCGCGGGCCTGGTGAACAGGGAGAAAATGGAGGAAATTTCGGCCTTTTTCGGCCGGAATTGTGAAGTTATCGCGGACTATACCAAAGTGCATAGCCTTGGTGAATTTTCTTCCAGAAGAGAAGATGTTCTTGAATTGGTGAAGCTGCGTCCTTGTTCCATAGATGACATATCCGCGGGACTGGGACTTCACCTGAATGAAGTAGTCAAATACGTACAGGAACTGGTGGACAAAAAACTGATAAGCATGGAGAGACGCCACGGAAAAAGGCTCTACTCCGGACACTGAACCGGGGAAATCAATAATTGAAGGAGAGAACAGAGAAAATGAGTGAAGAAAAAAACAAAGCGGCTGATAGCTTAAAGGCAATTACAGAAAGCAAAGAGCTTGCTGATCGCATGGGTAAGATAAAGCACAAGATCATGGTGCTCTCCGGCAAGGGAGGCGTGGGAAAGAGCACGGTGGCAGCCAATATCGCAGTATCACTGGCGATGGAGGGGAACAAGGTCGGACTCCTGGACACCGACTTTCACGGCCCGAGCATTCCTACACTTCTCAACCTCGAGGGCAGGCGGCCGGGGAGTGACGGTAGCGCCATTCTCCCCGTGGAATTCAGCGCAGGACTCAAGGTGATGTCCATAGGCTTTCTCCTCCCGAATCAGAATGACGCGGTTATCTGGAGAGGCCCGATGAAAATGAATGTCATCAAGCAGCTTCTCACCGAGGTGAGCTGGGGCGATCTTGATTACCTGATCATAGATTTCCCCCCGGGGACAGGGGATGAACCCCTTTCGGTGGCCCAACTCATTCCCGGCGCGGACGGCGCCGTCATTGTGACCACCCCACAGAGCCTGTCTCTCAACGATGTCAGGAAGTGCATCAATTTCTGCAAGCAGGTCAACGTCCCCGTCCTGGGAGTTGTAGAAAATATGAGTGGACTTGTATGCCCTAACTGTAGAACGATAATTAACGTATTCAAGGCAGGGGGAGGAAAGACAATGGCCGATGAGATGGGCGTCCCCTTCCTGGCTAGCATCCCTATCGATCCGCAGATTGTCGAGGCCTCCGACAACGGTACACCCTTTGTCTATCATTACGGGAAGACAGAGGCAGCGAAGGCTTTCGCCGGGGTGGTCGGGCCGCTTCTGGCAATGAACGATAAGGTCGAACCTGAAACCAAAACAGTTGTATCCAAAAAAGAGGAGAAAAAAGGTATGCATAAGATAGCCATACCGATTGTAGAAGGACATCTTTCCGCACACTTTGGCCACTGTGAAGAATTCGCAATCTTTGACGTTGACCTCGAAGCCAAAAAAATTATCGGGCAGGAAAGGGCCCCCTCTCCTCCCCATGAACCAGGCCTGCTTCCCCGGTGGCTTGGTGAAAAGGGTGTGAATGTCATCATAGCGGGCGGCATGGGGGCACACGCCCAGGAGCTCTTTGCCGAGCAAGGGATCAATGTCTCGATCGGCGCACCCGCCGATGATCCCGAGAAGATTGTTATATCGTACATGAACAGTGCACTTGAACTGGGAAACAACACCTGTGACCACTGAGATAAGATATGAAAACCGACAGACAGATCGAAGAGATAATGCTGGGAATGGTTCGTGAAAAGGCCATGGAGATCTATTCGGAGGCGCTGATAGAACATGGAGTCAACCCGCGCAACTACGGCTCCATAAAGGATCCCGACGGGTACGCGAAGATAACCGGCCCATGCGGGGATACCGTCGAGATGTACCTCCGTGTGCGAAACGGCACGATTGAGGAGGCGACATTCAACACGGACGGGTGCATGTTCAGTATCGCCGCATGCTCTGTTGCAGCCGAGATGGCGGAAGGGAATACCGTGCCCGCGTGTATCGGCATCAATCAAAGTTCCATCCTGAAGTGCCTCGAGAGTATGCCGGCGGACCATGAGCACTGCGCCCTGCTGGCGGCCATGGTCATGCAGAAGGCCTTGGGGAAGTGTATTGAAAGCGTGGGAAAGGATCAATAAACCGGCGACATACAACCCCCACAAAGACAACAGCGCAGGAAAGGAGGTAACCGATGGCGAATCAAATCAATATCACAGAGGTGGATAGGGTTGAAATACTTACCTTACAGGATAATTACATCGACATCACATCGCAGGACAACAGCAATGTGGTCACACGAGCCATGCCTCTTCTGGACGGAGAGATAAAAAACTCCATCCAGGCCGAGCACGGTTTCTCGGCCATTGTAAAAACCACGGCGGGGAATTCGACGAGAACCATGCTCTTCGACTTTGGGTTTTCCCCGATCGGGGCGGCCTATAACGCAAAGGCCCTCGGAGTTCCCATGGAAGAAGTGGAAGTTATGGCCCTGTCACACGGTCACAGCGATCATACCGGGGGCATCGCTGAGCTGACCCGCATGATCGGACGGCCCGGGATCGGGCTTGTCCTTCATCCCCGCGTATTTGCCTATCCTCGATATCTCGAGCCCTTTCCCGATTTCAAGATGTTCTTTACGAGATTAACCAGGGAAGCGCTGGAGGCGGAGAAGATTGAAGTCATCGAAACGGCGACCCCCTATTCTCTCCTGGGTGATCAGGTTCTCTTCCTGGGGGAGATAGAACGCACAACCGACTTTGAGAAGGGTTTCCCCATTGCCTACCGGGAAGAAAACGGGAAAAAAGAATGGGATCCCATCGAGGATGATACCGCCATTGTCATGAATGTTAAGGGGAGAGGACTTGTTGTCCTTTCAGGATGCGCTCATTCGGGTATAATTAACACCGTAAACCATGCCAGAAAGATCACGGGGATAGAGAAAGTGCACGCAGTTATGGGTGGGTTCCATCTCTCCGGCCCGCTTTTTGAACCGATCATCGAGGCGACAACGGAAGCGATGAAAAAGTTCACTCCCGACTACATCATCCCCTGTCATTGTACGGGAAGAAATGCCATTATGCACATGGAAAAAGAGATGCCGGACAGGTTCATTCTCAATATGAGCGGAACAAAGCTCACCTTTTCCGCTTGATGCAAAAGGGCAATTGAGAACCTTGGGTAACAAAACAGCCCCTCATTTTAGACAGTGAGGGGCTGTTAGATTTAGTGGCTGATCGTTTTTGAAAACACATTAATTACAATAACACCCGCGACAATAAGGCCTATACCAATTATTGCCGGCATGTCCGGTATTTGTTTATAGAGCACCACGCCGGCAACAGTAACTAACACTATTCCCAATCCTGCCCATACAGCGTAAGTGATTCCTAACGGAATAGACCGCAATGCCAAAGTCATATAATAGAATGCTACTCCATAACCGATGACAACAACCATGCTTGGTATCCACCTTGTGAATTCCTCGGATGCCTTTAACGCGCTTGTTGCTACCACTTCGGCAACAATCGCTACTGCAAGATATATGTATGCTGTTTTCATATATTTCTCGAAATGACATGGTTCTGAGTAATCGTGGATCGTAAGTTCTCTAATAACAAAGATACAGGCAGTAACACAAGTTAACTTGGAAGTGGCCTCTAAACATCAAGATGGAGAAGCCCCGGTGTGTCGGGTGAATTAAAACACATCTTGATTATCAGAGGGGGTTAAGCGTACATGATCTTGGATATATGGACAAAAGAGATGTCGGAAACCTCCAAATCCCTTAAAAAACATTCGATGGCCCGCGCGGTCTCCGGAAAGGGATGGCCGATTCCGATCGCGTGTCCATATCTTTGCGCACATTGTTGCAACTGATGAAGCCGGAAGAGGATGGCCGATTCATCACGGGTGGTATCAAGGAACACGTTTCTGCGGTCGGTTGTCAGGTGCAGTCTTCTGGCAGTTCTGAACGCTTTGGAATTATTGGATGTTCTGCTGTCAATGAAAAAGAGATCGTTGTTCTTGATGACCCTCAGTGTCTGCTGTATCTCCTTCTGGCACTCGGTGAACCGTGATCCCATATGGTTATTCACACCGATTGCGAGGGGTACCTCGGATATGTTTTCTTCAATAATTTCGCTTATCCTGGAGGGGTCATCCCCTTCGTAGAGGGCGCCCGGACCCGGATCAAGATTGGAGTTGTACGGCTGCATGGGCTGATGCAGCATCACATCATGTCCATGATCACTAATTTCAAGAGTCAGGTCCCGTGAATAGGTGACCCGAGGCAGGATGGAAAAGGTGATGGGGACATTCAGACCGAGGAACTGTCTCGCGAGAGGAAGACTGTTCCCGATATCATCGATAATCAGGGCTATCCTCGGCCGGAGAAAAGGGCTCTCCCCCCGCCCCGTAAAGGCAAACGCTTTTGAATAACTGTTAACACCGAGCAAACTTCCTGTAATTAAGTAGGCACTTTTACACAAGAAGTCTCTTCTGTTCATCTGGAGTTCCTTTCTCAGCTAAGATACCGAGCGTTTCCAATTATCCGATTATGAGATGGTTAGTTGTACACAACGCGCGACCCGCCTGCGGCACACCGCGCCATGCCACTGTAAAGAACACTTTGTGGACCTGTACAACATGTTGTGGTTAATGTCAAGATTGAATACAATATATTGATTCAATAATGTTCCCATGCGGGAAGAGGGGGAACAAAAAAACCTTCCAGGAAGGAAGGTTTTTTTGAACATTGTTTGTTATCTGACGGGATTCTACTCTTTAAAAATTGCTCCCGTGCTGGCTGATGTAACCATCTTAGCGTATCTTCCGAGATAGCCATGCCTTATCGCGGGTGGACGGGGAACATGTGTCTTTCTCCTTGCACCCATTTCCTCGTCACTTATCTTTAATTCGATGGTTTTGTTCGGGATATCGATGGCTATTCTGTCACCCTCTCTGACAAGACCGATAGGTCCTCCGTCGGCGGCTTCAGGGGATATATGCCCTATGGCAGCTCCTCTCGTGCCGCCGCTGAACCTTCCATCCGTCAGGAGGGCCACCGATGTATCGAGACCCATACCCGCGATGGCGGATGTGGGGGAAAGCATCTCACGCATCCCGGGCCCCCCTCTGGGACCCTCATAGCGTATAACCACAACATCTCCGGGGTTTATTCCGCCTTCCATGATCGCGCTCATGGCTTCTTCCTCGGAGTCAAACACACGGGCGGTTCCCTCATTTGTCATCATCTCAGGGGATACTGCCGACTGTTTGACCACTGCACCGTCGGGGGCAAGATTTCCCTTCAGAATCGCGATGCCACCCTGCGGGCTGTAGGGATCTTCGACGGCACGTATCACCTCCCGGTTTCTGACCGCGGCGGTCGAGATGTTGTCCCTTACGGTCCTCCCGGTAACTGTCAGGGCTTCGAGATCGATAACGCCCAGTTTGCTTATCTCCTTCATGACCCCCTGTATGCCACCCGCCTCGTCAAGGTCTTCGAGGTGATGATGCCCGGCAGGGCTCAGATGGCATATATTGGGTGTCTTCCCGCTGATATCGTTAAACAGGTCAAGATCCAGCGTAATCCCGGCTTCATGCGCGACCGCCGGAATATGCAGGACTGTATTGGTGGAGCAGCCAAGCGCCATATCGACAGCTATGGCATTCTTGAGGGCTTGAAGCGTAACGATATCTCTCGGCCGGATATTTTTCTCCACAAGATCCATTACCCGCATTCCCGCCTGTTTGGCAAGACGCACACGCGCGGCAGAGATGGACGGTATCGTCCCGTTTCCGGGCAGGCCAAGCCCCAGGGCTTCGGTTACGCAGTTCATGGAATTGGCGGTAAACATGCCGGCACATGAACCACTTCCGGGACAGGCACAATCTTCCAGTGATTTGAGAGATTCCTCACTCATTTTGTTGGATTTTACCTCACCCACGCCTTCAAAAACGCTTATCAGATCCACGGGTTTCCCGTTGAATCTCCCGGCCATCATCGGCCCTCCGCTCACGACAATGGTTGGAATATTAACGCGAAGAGCCGCCATGAGCATCCCGGGGACAATCTTGTCGCAGTTGGTCACCATGACAAGGCCGTCAAAAGGATGTGCCATGGCCATAACTTCAATGGAGTCGGCTATCAGTTCCCTGCTTGCGAGGGAGTATTTCATCCCGACATGCCCCATTGCTATGCCGTCGCACACCCCGATAGTCGGGAATGTCACCGGTGTACCACCGGCCATTCGTATACCCGCCTTGACAGCCTCCGTAATCGTGTTGAGGTGGATATGCCCGGGAATAACTTCATTCGCGGAATTTACAACCCCTATCATGGGTCTGGCAAGTTCTTCGTCGGTATATCCCATGGCCTTGTACAGTGAGCGGTGAGGAGCCCTCTCCAGCCCTTTTTTCATCAGATCACTTCTCACTTCTTTCTCCTCTCCGGTCTCAGTGAACGGAGCACGGAACCGGCCCGCCACATCTCCATATTCTTCATTTCTTCCAGCTCTTTGTCCAGTTTTTCTCTGTAATCGGGCGCGCTGTTGGAATCCAGGGTAATTTGCGCTTCCTCGCCGGAGGCAACTTTCTTGTATAACTCATCAAAAACAGGAACCACCGCGTCGCGGAATCTGTCCTTCCAGTCAAGGGCCCCCCTCTGTGCTGTTGTACTGCAATTCGCGTACATCCAGTCCATACCGTTTTCTGCAACCAGGCGGATGAGGCTCTGCGTAAGTTCTTCCACCGTCTCGTTAAACGCCTCGCTTGGACTGTGGTCGTGTTCTCTGAGGCAGTTATATTGCGCCTCCATGACGCCGGCCAGACATCCCATGAGGACGCCTCGTTCGCCGGTAAGATCACTGAAGACCTCTTTCTCAAAGGTGGTCGGGAACAGGTATCCTGAACCTATGGCAATGCCAAGGGCAATAGCCCTGTCCCTGGCTTTTCCGGTATAATCCTGAAAGACGGCGATGCTCGAGTTTATTCCGCTGCCGGCCAGGAAGTTGGTGCGCACGGTGCGTCCGGACCCTTTGGGTGCAGCCAGGATTACGTCTACATTATCCGGTGGGACAACACCTGTGCGATCTTTGTAGGTGATGGAAAAACCATGAGAAAAGTAAAGCGCGTCACCTTCAGACAGGCAGGCCTTTATCTCAGGCCACATTTCCTTCTGCCCAGCGTCAGACAGGAGATACTGAATGATTGTTCCCCGTTCGGCTGCCTCTTTCAAAGAAAAGAGTGTCTCGCCGGGCACAAAACCATCCGCCACTGCCTTATCCCATGAGCTACCGCCTTCCCGCTGACCAACAATAACTCTTATACCGTTATCCCTCATATTAAGGGCCTGTCCGGGTCCCTGAACACCGTAACCGAGTACAGCCACCGTTTCATTCTTCAACACCTCCCTGGCCTTTTCCAGGGAAAATTCTTCAGACGTAATAACCTCTTCAACAACTCCACCGATTTCCAATTCTGACATTTTTACACTCCTTTTTCTTATAAAGTTACTATTCCCGATCTACTCGCGTCGTTTATACCAATAGCATCAAGTCTGGTCAAGGCCAGATCAGTTTCTTCCTTATTTCCTGTTATCTCAACAACACAACAATCAGACCTTTTGACAACCACTCTGCACCCAAAATCTTCGACAGCCCGAGCGATTGCAGCCTTGTTTTCTTCATTAACGCTCATCCGAACCAGTGACATTTCCCTCTGCGCGTACCTGCTTTCCCCCGGACGCGAGACCTTGATAACATCCACCAGTTTCTTCAGCTGTTTCTGAATCTGGGTAACGGTTGCAGTATTCCCCATCGTTACGATGGTTATCTTGGTAATTCCGGGATCCATCGTTACATTGGCGCTAATGGCCTCAATATTATACCCGCGCCCGCTGAATATCCCCGCGATTCTGGCGAGGACATCAGGCTTGTTGTTCACCAAAATTGAAATTGTATGATTCTTTTTATCCATATATTTTTCTCCTTAGTCGATTTGTATTTCTTACTTAAGGTTTATATCCGTCAGGGAAAACCCCGGTTTAACCATGGGGAAAACCCCCTCTTCGGGATCTACCACAAAATCCATTATCACGGGACCCGGTGTCTCCAGCCCTTTTCTGAGGGTGGGTTCCACTTCCTCGGGTTTCTCAGCCCTCAGACCCACAGCGCCGTACGCCTCCGCCACTTTTACAAAATCGGGTGTCTGGCTGAGCTTTGAGTGGGAATATCTCTTGTCGTAGAAAAGCTCCTGCCACTGACGGATCATCCCAAGATATCCGTTATTAAGAATCACGATTTTAACGGGAAGTTTATAGTTAACGGCCGTGGCCAGCTCCTGTATATTCATCTGTATGCTTCCGTCCCCGGCGATATCGACAACCATCCTGTCCGGGAATGCCACCTGGGCGCCGATAGCAGCGGGAAAACCATAACCCATGGTACCCAGTCCACCCGACGTTAGAAAGTGATTCGGATGATTGATATGATAATAATGGCACGCCCAAATCTGATTCTGGCCAACTTCCGTGGCTACGATAGCATTGCCATTGGTAAGCTTATACAATTTCTCTATTACGCTCTGGGGTTTTATTAACTCGCTACGGCCATAGCGTAGAGGCGCTTTGGATTTCCACTTGCCTATTTGATCAAGCCATCCTTTTCTCTCTTTGTCCGAGACTGTGTAGCCGTCCTGCCTCATCTGTTGATTAAACCACTGAATGGCGGGCCGGCAGTCGCCAACTATCGGTATATGCGCGGGCACAACCTTGTTGATTGACGCGGCGTCAATGTCAATCTGGACAATCTTTGCATTTGGGGCAAATTCCGACAGTTTTCCAGTGATCCGATCTGAAAAGCGTACACCGAAAGCAATCAGAAGATCGCAGTGGCTGATTGCCATATTCGCGTAAAATGTTCCATGCATTCCCAATATGCCGAGCCACAACGGATCAGTTCCCGGAAAACCGCCGATACCCATAAGGGTGGAGGCAACAGGGGCACGCAGTGTCCTGGCAAATTCTTTCATATCTTCAGAGGCACCACCCAGAATGACGCCTCCGCCCGTAAGCACGAGGGGTTTTTTCGCTTCCTTTATAAGCTCAAGCGCCTGGCGTAATTGATCAGTATCCGAAACGACGGAATCCTGCAGGGCCTGCCTGGAGGAGATTGCTTCTGCAAACTCTGTTTCCGCCTGCATAACATCCTTGGGCAAATCAACCAGCACCGGCCCCGGACGTCCGGACCGCGCTATTTGAAATGCGTCCCTTATTGTTCCAGCGAGGTCTTCAACATGTCTGACCAGGAAATTATGCTTGGTGCAGGGTCTCGTTATGCCTGTAATGTCGGCCTCCTGAAAGGCGTCGGTGCCTATCTGTGATGTGGGAACCTGTCCGGTAAATATCACCACAGGAACGGAATCCATGTATGCCGTTGCTATGCCGGTAACGGTATTGGTGGCCCCCGGTCCGGATGTTACAAGACATACACCCACTTTTCCCGATGCCCTGGCATAGCCATCGGCCGCGTGGGCGGCAGCCTGTTCGTGGCGAACCAGGATATGGTTGATCGGAGACTTGTACAATTCATCATAGATGTCGAGAACCGAACCGCCGGGATAGCCGAAGATAGTGTCCACTCCCTCCTCAGCCAATATTCGCATTAGAATGCGAGCTCCTGTTAATTTCACTCTGATACCTCCTATACCTTTTTGATTCTCCAAAAAAAAACCGTTGCCAGGGCCGGCAACGGTTTTTGATGCTAAACTTATGCAAAAAAATCAAAACACCATCCAGCCCCCATATGCAAAGGAGGTAATTATAAGTATGCCTATAATTATGATTGCTACCTGGATGTTTACGGTTTTGATTTTTTTCATATCTCTCACTCGGAGGTGGCTTATATATCAGACCAATCACACTGTCAAGAAAAGTTATTACCCGCACCCATTTTTTTACATTTCCGGAGAACCACCAAAAACATGGTTCCTGTTTCTTCTATCCCTCAGTTCTGCCAGTTTTCCCCTGTTCCAACTAGATACCCTGGAAAAATATCCCGCGGCTCTCGTGATCCCCTCCACATTATCCGAACCGCAGTAAGGACAGGAATCTTTGATACCCCGGGATGTCCTGTTACAGTCCAGGCAGGTGGTAAATTCGGGTGAAAATACCACCTGCTGATTTTTGGTTTCTCTGAAAACCCTCGTGACAAAACCGGTCAGGGCTTCTTTGTCCGGTTTCGTATCGCCCAGCCATATACAGGTCGCGGCATTCCCCTCTATGAAAGGGTGAATCTCGCCTTCAAGAGCCACCCTCTCAAATGGATCCGTGGGAGAGGATACCGCAAGAAATGTCGAGTTGGTGTAGTATATATCTCCCCTCGATATGTCACCTCTCACGAAATGTCCCGCTGCCGGGGAAAAATGTTTCAGATCCAACCGGGCCAGCCTGTAAGTTGTGCTCTCCGCGGGGGACTGCTCCAGGATAAATCTTATTCCATGCTCCTCTGTCAGTCTGTCCGCAACGTCTTTCATATATGCGACAACACTGCGGCCAAACTTGCGTGCATCCTCTGATTCGTGAAGCTGACAGCCCTTGTGCGCCCAGACCAGTTCATTGAGGCCAATCATACCCATAAGATATGTACACCGGTTCATTCTCAGGTATGGCGTATGATCATAATCCATTGTGA
The DNA here is from genome assembly GCA_964610735.1 of uncultured Syntrophaceae bacterium. GTDB lineage: Bacteria > Desulfobacterota > Syntrophia > Syntrophales > UBA2210 > UBA2210. The sequence goes on from CAZSYH010000007.1 coordinate 21,246, forward strand.
GGAGCGACAAAGGCCCTTCATTGCCGTGTGACAGAAGCCTCTCAATAAAAGCCCTCTTCTGCAGATGGGCCTTCGCGGCAAGCTCCATTACATCGGAAATCATGGAAAAGAGTTTCTTGTCATATCCTTCCGCCTTATATCCCAGCCTGGGCAGATTTATTGACACATTCTGAATGGCAAAATACCGCATCTTCCACGGCTCGGCCACGTCATCTTTCTCTTCTCTGCCGCTCATGTTTAGATTACAACATTCGGACAGATTAAGGGTGTCATTCCTGTCAAAGATAAAGTGGGGATTCCCCTTCTCCGCTGCCACATCACAGACAGAGCGAAGGAACTTCTCATGTCCGGGTGTCTGAAAAAACTTCTCCGTTATATGCACAAACGGTCTGGGAAAAACAAAGGGACGTCCCGCGGCGTCTCCCTTCCTGAATGCCTCAAATATTGCCCGGATAAATCTCTGGGCGTCCGCCTCATACTCCTTGTATGTCTTGCCGGTATATTCTCCGCCCGGCCCTATGGCGGGAACATCCTCAAAATGCCGGGGGATTTCCCAATAGAGATGTACATCGGTAAATATCGTCTGCCCCCCTCTGCCGACAGCCTGCTGGGCAAATTCATAGATCAGCCTCTGCGCCAGCTGCAGCACTTCCCTGTCGGACAACTCATCCAGATAGGGGGCAAAAAACAGGTTGACGGCATCCCATCCTATAGCCCCGGCAAAGTTTCCCTGAAGGGCGGCGGCAAACCTGACCATGTGCGACAGCAGCACCTCCGCGTGTCTGGCCGGCTGGGTGACGGCGAGAGAATTGGGGAGGTTCAGCCCGAATTTCTTTATATATTCGAGAGACTGACAGGAACAATAGGGTCTGTCTACATATCCAAGGTTATGTATATGTACATCCCCCGTCATGTGGGCATATCCAGCATCCTCCGAAAAGACATTAAGGATTGCAAATTCTTTTTTGATACCCTGGGCAAGGGTGAGATTCGTGCCCTCCGGACTGTGGGGTATATTGGCGTTTTCCTTATTGCGGTACAGGATGAGCTGTCCCACGTCATAGAGAGGGAAGCCCAGGCGGGCATGCAGCTTCGTCGCGTTTTTCATACCCCTCTCAATAAGCCTCGCATCGACCAGTTCCCTTATCAGCGAGGCGGTAAGGATATCTATTCCTGACGCCGCTATCCGATCCTCTACCTCTCTGCTTATCTCCTCGGCTGTATCAAGATCCACCTCGGCCTCGCGAATCAGGGCGTCAACAATCTTCCGCCTGTCCCAACCGGTTATATCTTGCCCTGACGTCCTGACAAAAAGCGCCATATCTGTTGTTTCATTGCCTGTCATGGATAAATTTCCTGCGGTAATTTCTGATAGGGCCTTATATATACGATAGTCCCCTGGTTGTAAAGTTCTTGCAGAAATGGGAAGAGAGTTAAAGAGATTTTGACAGGATTAACGGGATATTCAGGATTAAAGTGATAAATCTTTCCTTTACTTCTACAGGGCAATCTACTATCCTCTCGCTTGTTAGATTCCTTTCGAAAGCAATATGGATACGGCCGAGAACCTGAGTCATTCCGGAGAATAAAACAAAAAAGCGGGGAAACATGACAGAGACAATCGCCTTTGACAACGAGAAATATCTTGAAGAACAGACAGCGGCTATCCTAGACAGGGTCGAAAAATTTGGCAACAAGCTGTACCTTGAATTTGGAGGTAAGCTCTTTTACGACTATCACGCTGCAAGGGTCTTACCCGGGTACGACCCGAACGTGAAAGTGAGGCTTCTGCGGGAACTCGGCGACAGGGCCGGCATCATCCTCTGTATTTATGCCGGCGATATTGAAAGGAAGAAGATAAGGGCAGATTTCGGAATCACCTATGATTCGGACGCGATGAGGCTGATAGACGACCTGAGAAGCTGGGGGCTTGACGTCCTGGGTGTCATCATAACCCGATTTGAAGGTCAACCGTCGGCCATACAGTTCAAGAATAAACTGGAGCGTCGAGGAGTACAAGTTTACACACACAGCTACACAAAGGGATACCCCACGAACGTGGACACTATCGTAAGCGATGAGGGCTATGGCGCGAATGCATATATTGAAACAGAAAAGCCCCTTGTTATCGTTACCGGTCCGGGTCCTGGAAGCGGCAAACTGGCGACATGTCTTTCCCATCTTTATCATGATTATAAGAGAGGTGTTAAATCGGGATACGCAAAGTTCGAGACATTTCCGATCTGGAACATACCACTGAGACATCCGGTAAACATAGCCTATGAGGCGGCAACAGCGGATATCAGAGACTTCAATCTCATCGACCCCTTTCACCTCGAGGCCTATGACCTCAAGGCGGTAAACTATAATCGTGATGTGGAGGCATTCCCGGTCCTCAAGAGGATTCTCGAAAAAATCACCGGTGGAGAGTCATTTTATAAATCTCCCACTGACATGGGGGTGAATCGCTGCGGTTTTGCAATAATAGACGACGAGGTCACGCAGGAGGCCGCGAAGCAGGAGGTAATCAGACGTTACTTCAGATACAGGTGTGAATACGCGATGGGACTTGCCGACAGGGAAACAGTCCAGCGGGTGGAACTCTTTGTAAAAGACTTTCACCTTGAACCTGAGGACAGAGTTGTCGTACAACCGGCTCGCGATGCCGCTGGTGAGGCACAGAAAAGAGACAAGGGAAACGAAGGAATCTATTGCGGAGCCGCCATAGAGCTGAAGGACGGCACCATCATTACCGGTAATAACTCACCCCTTATGCACGCATCATCCAGTCTCGTCATCCACGCCATTAAACATCTGGCGGAAATCCCCAAAAAGATAAAGCTGTTGCCCAACAACATAACCGATTCGGTGAGGAGGCTGAAAACGGAAATCCTTGGTGAAAAATCGGTCAGCCTGGACCTGAATGAAACACTCATTGCCCTGGGGATAAGCGCGACGACAAACCCCGCGGCTCAGCTTGCCGTAGAGAAGCTGAAAGATCTCATGGACTGTGAGGTGCACATGACCCACATTCCCACGCCTGGTGATGAAGTGGGCCTGAGGCGTATTGGAGTCAATCTTACAAGTGACCCTAATTTTTCCTCAAAGGATCTTTTCATTGTCTGATTAGAGAGAGTCGGGCATCTCTGCGATCCTGTTGAAACCGTTCCATGCAATTCTGTACGGAAGGCTGTTTGTTCGCTTTACGCCGGTTCCGGCGATTCTATCCAGCCACGCTTTCTCAGCCCTGTCCGCTTCGATGAAACATCTCGCTGAAAAGTCGCGCAGCACTCTTCTGTGAAGCAGTTCATGTCTCCAGTAAAGGGTCGTGGTGTCATATGTCCCCGATGGCGTGGGACCGATATCCGGCATCCCGGCATCAGCACATGCAGCCGTACAGCGCCAATCTTGATCCGGGTCCTGGCGCCCTCTCTTGTCGATTTCTTTTCCAAGGGTGGAAAACGCGATCATAATGTTCTAACTTCAGATATTCGTGGTAACAACCTCACCAATTGAACCCAGAACTTTTTCGGAAGCGGCTGTCAGCGCTTCGTCATGCCTGTGGTCGAGAGAAAACACCCGGAAGTGCGTGACCCTTGCCGGTATAAAACGATAAATATCATTTATGGGCTCAAGCGATATGGATTCCGTGGAGGGGTTGAAGATATTGATTTTCTTGTCACCTTCCGCCATGGGGTTTATCGGCCTGGGGTCCTGTGTCGCGAGATCCACGCGAAATTCCATCTCTTTCAGTGCTTCAGGGAGAGCCTCCCTTATCTGTCTTTCATATTCTTCCACACTAGAAAATCTGATCCCCCTCTGTACTTTATCCACGAAGAATTCCGCGGAGAAAGACATCTTCCACTTGATCTGCCTGTTGTGGAGCCTCTCCCACTGTTCTCCCAGCTTTTCTTTTTGCGCGTCTTCTGACTTCGGCCATCCCTTTACTTCGTTGAACAGGCTCCAGTCATCACAGTTCAGATATTCATCCAGATTGTCGGCGGGGTCACACGGAAATATTATATCCATGGTATCCCTGAATATCTCCTGAAGATGAAGATCGAGGGCCCTTGTCGTCCTGTGAAAATACACATTGGAATAGAGACTGAGTCTGGCATTCAGAAATCTGCCGAGCGCTGAAATTCCCACCTGATGAAGGGTAAGCCCCTTTTCCGTAAAGAAGGTATAGAACCGGAGCCGCTGCATATCAACAATATCTATGGAAAATCCGGTCATGTAAGCGTCTCGCTGAACATAGTCAAGATTATCGACGGTATAGACGCCGGAAAAAAGCTGCCTTAAAAAGTAGAGCCATCCGGGCTGCTCTTCTCTTTCACCTTCGGGCTTTTTTATAAGGAAGGCTATCTGCTCCGGGTCAAGGCGCGCTCCCTCCCCGAAATCGCCTGAAGGACTCCGTCTTATATCCTTTATCAGGTGCCCGAGTTTATCTGTTATAATCTTCTGCCCCAGTATTTCATGGGTAAGGCCATACTGAATCAGAAAATGGTCATCAAAAAAGTGCCCGTAAGGCCCATGCCCCACATCATGAAGGAGCCCCCCCACCCTCATAAGCTCTTCAATAAGGTTTATGGAAGGTATTTCGGGAAACGTTTCCTTGAGCCCCGGATAGAGATGCCTTACAAAGTCACCGGCCATATGCATGGTTCCCAGAGAGTGCTGGAATCTGGTATGCTCCGCCGAGGGATACACCCAGCGGGCGCTCTGGAGCTGATATATCCTCCTGAGCCTCTGCAGCCATGGAGAATCTATCAGGTCTTTCTCCGTTTTTTCCGGGGGAAGATCGGGGGACGGCACGGTAAACCAGATATACTGGTATATGGGATCGGCGATAAGCGCCTTGCCCCGGTATGACTTCGCTGTCTCCATGCTTTCGAGTTTCATGAGTAAATGAATACAAGACTTTTGCTAAAATATCAAGCAATTGAAAACGCCCTGATTCACCATCAAAACCGGAGAAACCTTGATAACTATAGGTTTATAACGGTTTATTTATAATACTCAGGTGCAGGCAAAATTGCCGCAGAGCCTTATTGCTAAAGGAATTCGTAAAATTAGGCGGTGGATTCTGGTTCTTATGACATGCTTGCTAAACCTTCACTGAAGTAGTGCTTTGAACATAGGGGGGAGCAGGATGCCCATCAATAACAATGTCATAATTGGACGCATTAAATTAACGAGCTTCATATTGTGGTCCTTAATTGCTGTTGCTGCATGGTTTGCAGCCGAAAGAGTAAAGAACACCAACATTGCGGTTACAATGGTTGCGTCCGCATATCGCCCCCAATCCAGAATAAAAACAAGCAGGGCAGTTAAAGCCGTTGCCAGATTATTCAAGCCGGATTGAATCTGATACGCACGATTGGGTTTATAACCAATTTTCTCAGAGCCTACTTCTCCCAGTACTAAAGATTCAAAGGCTACCGTCCCGGACATGACTATTACCATGATTGGTCCCAGAATATGAAATTCTGATATGGCGTCAGTACCAAGATATTCTGCGAGGAAATACACAAGCACTATGCCAACAGGTCGGATCCACTCCATCATACTTGAGAGCTTCTTCTTCATCTTTTTTTCTCCTCCTTCGTCCAGAGCTTGCTCCGGGATTTGTACCTTTGATTATTTATGTATGGTTAAAGCCGCAGGTTTTACCTTCGGTTGCCGGTTGTGCAACGGGGTTTTCCTCAAAGTATTGAAGTGCCCGTTTCATATCATCAAGCAGGAGATCGGCGAGATCCCGGCTGAAACCGTGACGTACAACTATGCGTTCAACAGTCAGATCCTGCCTGTTTTCCGGCATTGTATACGCAGGAACCTGCCATCCGCGATATCGAAGCCGATCAGCAAAATCAAAAAGAGTAAAGCCGGGTTTCATGTCTTTCTTGATACGCCAGCAAAATACCGGTATATCAGTGCCTCGTGTTATGCATTCGAAGGGACCTAATGTGTCGATCTGGTCCGCAAGGTAGACAGCAATATCCTGACAGGATTGCTGAATTTTCCGGTAACCTTCTTTGCCGAGTCTCAGGAAATTGTAATACTGCGCGATGATTTGTCCCCCCGGCCGAGAGAAATTGATGGCAAATGTGGGCATTTGACCTCCGAGATAATTGACGTTAAAAATGAGATCTTCCGGCAGATCTTCCTTCTTTGTATTCTGCAATTTCTCTGGCCATTTCAGGACTGAGTGTATATCCGGGAACATACAATTCCGGGAAGGAAATGAGTTGCACATTATAGGCTTTTGCAAGTTCTACCGCTTTTTCCAGTCGTTTCATGTTCTTGGCTGTTGCACCTTTCCCATACGCCGCCTGTGCCTGATAAATACCGACCCGAATACCGGGACCGTTTACAGGAGGATTCAAGTAAACAGACATCTTATACTGAAGTCTGCGGTAACTGTCTTCAACTGTTTCACTGTAAAAGGGAGCTCCATCGTCGCTATCCGCTTTTGCGGGTAATGATGGCAGCAGTATGACTCCAGCGATCAGAATAAAAAGTAATTTCTTCATAAAAGACTCCTTTTATCTACTCACGCTGATCCGTGTGTGATTGTAATTGGAACGTTGGTTCTAAGGCAACTTAAAAATGAATGCCATCAGCAGGGGTTTTTCTGAGAGGTGGACCTATTTCCGTCTTATGATCCCCTTGAGGTTTATGAGAGAAATCTGGAAAGTCCATTGGATTATTAAAAGGGGACGTTGGCTCCAGAACGATTTATAGTAAAAAGAAACCAATTATCAATCAAGGAGGAATTATGCCAGCAGCAGTAAAAATATCTAATGAGCTTTTTGAAAAAGCTAAGATCCGATCTAAAGTTTTTAAAAGGTCCATTGCCGGTCAAATTGAATACTGGGCTAAAATTGGACAAATCACTGAAGAAAATCCAGATCTGCCGTTGCCATTTATTCAGGATATCCTGATTGGTAAAGAACAAATCAAAGCAGGTCAAGGAACTCCATATGTTTTCGGAGAAGAATAATGCCAGATATCAAGGAAATCATTCGGTCTCCACACCCTTCATCTGTACGCTTTTGGCTCCCACGAAAACTTCTATCGAGATTTAAAAAAATACCTCCTTTAACAAATTGAACCCATAGCATAAAATTCGATAACGCCACTAACCAGACGCGCGGTCCTTTGCGTCGGCTGAAATAGCCTTGTTATATTGCCCACTCCACAGCCTTTGCAGCATGTATTTTTGTAGTGTCATACAAGGTTGTATTAGTATCGTCTTGACCTATTAACATGCCAATTTCAGTACACCCCAATATGACGCCTTCGCTACCCATCTCGGTTAACTTATTAACAATACGGATATATTCTCTCTTTGAAGCTTGTTCAATATGCCCCAAACATAATTCTTGATAAATTATGTCGTGAACGAGTTTACGATCAGGAGCATCAGGTACAATAACGTCTAACCCATGCTTCTCCGAAAGCCGCCCTTTATAGAATTCTCGCTCCATTGTAAAGGCAGTACCCAGCAAACCGATCTTTTTCACACCATTGTGAACAAGAACCTCTGCAGTTGCATCTGCTATATGTAACAACGGAATACTCACAGCTCTTTCTATCTGATCCGCCACTTTGTGCATAGTATTAGTGCAGATTAATAAGAATTCAGCACCCCCTGCTTCTACACTGCGGGCTGCATCAGCAAGTATCCTGCCAGTAGCATCCCAATCACCGCTATGCTGGAGCTTCTCAATGGGCTCAAAGTCAACACTATATAGAACTATTTTTGCAGAATGAAGACCGCCTAACTGTCGCCTTACGCCCTCATTGATTTCACGGTAGTAACCAGCCGTACTTTCCCAACTCATGCCGCCTATTAAACCAATAGTTTTCATAGTACTCCTTTGATTTTTTCAATATAACGATAAACCCACCTGCCGCTGTAGGCGGTCAGGTGAAGTGTTTGGTTAGACGAACTTGCTAATATTATTAAACACTCACAAATATAAGACCACAAATTTATTTTGACGAATTAAGTGTTGTGTCCCCCGAATTGTCCAGTGTTTCCCGCCGAACGCAAAAATCAGCCGGAGCGTAGCGATCGGCGGTATTGCTTTTGTTAGGCAATTTTTACCTATGTACACAGAATAATCTGTTACCTGTCTCTCCGTTCGCTAAATTGGTCAATTCAACGCGCTTGATCAGTAACATCTACGATGATCTCAGATGCTCTGAACATCGGAATCCGCTTCACGATCGTTCCTGAGAAATCAAGCCTGTTCAAGTCGATTTTCCGGAGATTCTGGTTGTCGTATGTTTTGAAGTAAACAATACGTTTTGTGAGATCCCGAAACGTGACCCACTGCGTGGATTCCTTAAGAACGGTCTTCTTGTCCGGCATTGTATCGGTTACCAAACCGAAGGGGATATCAAACGTATTGATAATATGCTGGGCAAGATTAAGCGTTCTTTCGGCGTCCGGCTGCATATCGGAAAACCTGGTCAACGCGGCGAGGCGAACAAATCTGCTCGGCGGGGTGAGGTCGCCGGGAAGACCGAACATTCCTGACCCGTGGCCTGTTGATGAAAATGTCAAGCCGGACAGCTGGTAGGGTTCCGGTTTTTCACTCGTCATGCCGACATACTGACGCAAGTTCGTCAACTGCCAGGGAAATCTGGGAGCATTCGTCATAATGCCGAGAGGGTTGTCATAGATGTTACACATACCAGCTTCATATTCAATAACGATGCAGCCGCCCTTTGCGTCATAAACGACAAAATGAACTGTCAGGGGCATTTTTATCTTAGGATCCGTATAGTTGAACACCTTCACGTTCCGGATTTCCCGTTTCACGTCCTCTACGCTTGTAAAGTTACCCAGAATCCAATCTCCGACCATGCCTTGGGCGAGGGCGTGTTTCGTCTCACCGGGAGCAACATCCTGCCATTTCATGTCAGATTCAAACCAAAGCAACCCGACTGCAAGTCCTTTTTCATTCATCCCGTCAGACAAGCCATACTCCATTCCGAAAGATCCAATCCCGACGTATCCGTAGCGTGTTTTCCAGGATAAACCTGCTTTTCCGTCAGGGGCGAAGCTTACATATGCTTTATTTCGGGGGACCACTACGGCATCGTATTTCAGATCAAAAGCGAACTCCATTGAGCGCCCGACAATGATCGATCCGTCATTGGCTTTTAGTCGAAACACCGTACAGGAGGACGCGGAGGTCGCGGATAATACAAACAAGCATGCCACAGAAACAACCATCATTATTTTTTTCATAGTGTACTCCTTTCGTCTAACGCAAAATTAAGCTGCTGGGGGATTAACTGCGACAGCTGTTGATTATCAAAAGAAATTCATTGAAACCGGTAAACTACAAATCGGCTGGGCTTCCCCCGGTCAGCTTGAATGATTGGTTCGGTCATTTAATCTGCATTAAGATTCTTCAAAAATTTTGTTGCTAATGGTTCTTTTATCTCAGTGTGTCGAGGGACAGCTTCTGTCGCTCCGTTCTTCGAATTAATCCAAAGTGAATGTGAGGCTCCTTCACGGTTTAGTTAACAACCGGCGATTCTTAACTTTCGCTCCAAGTCCCGTCGTTTCATCCGATCATCACCTCATCTCGAATAGCATCCTCGGGTAGACCTCGGAGAATGTCAGCTTTGCGATCTTCCAAGATCAACTCAATAGCCTGCCTCAAATTAGTCTTAGTTTCCTCTATCGTTTCCCCCTGTCCATTAGCTCCAGATATCTCCGGAGAGATAGCCCAGAAGCCGCCCTCTGGTGCGGCTTCTATGATTGCTGTGAATTCTGCCTTCATTATAATCTCCTATCGTTTGTTGTTGACCGAACAATTAATACAAGCATCACTTAACTTCCCCTCCGGCTAACAATCTAACTTAATAAATCGATACACCAATATATAATTAAATTCAATCGTTATTGCTGAAGGTGTCCCGAAAATGTTCTTATCATCATAAAGCACTTAATATGCATAGTGTCGTTACTTCAACATGAAGCATGCCAGCGTCCATACCCTGCGCCGCAGTTTTGCCACGGTGCTAACATCCGCGAGGTTCAGGAGCTTTTAGGCCACAAGTAATTAATTCGAATCGGACCTTATTTCCCTGGCGTTTGCTCACGACGGATTGATTGAATCACCTCGTCGAGCTGTTGAAGAAAACGTGACCGGTCACGTTTCTGCAGTGGCGGCGGCCCGCCCGTTATCGCTCCTGCCTCACGAAGTTCTGACAACAGGTCCCGGGTCGCGACGGCATGACCGATGTTATTTTCAGTGAACGGCTTTCCGGCTGTACCAATTACGCTTGCGCCTTTCTTCAGGCAGCGGCTCGCAAGCGGAATGTCGGCGGTAATCACGATGTCGTGAGGGTGCACGTTTTCGACAATCCAGTCATCGGCCGCGTCAAATCCGGCCTCTACAACTTCGAGTGTGATCCATCGTCCATTCGGAACTCGCATCCAGGAGTTGGCCACCAGTGTGACATCAAGGCTATATCGGCTCGCGACGCGATACACCTCCTGTTTGACAGGGCACGCATCAGCATCGACAAATATGTGCAGCAAATGAAAATCCTTCCTATTATCCAGGAGCTAATCCGGATGCAGCGCCGGGTTAGACTTCTTTGATTCATAATTCCCACTTTCGCGGGAATGACGACTTTGACATATATTATTGCCGGAGTAATAACATCGCTCAGGCTTGATATATATACTAAAATTCAGTATAACTCCATCGCGTAGCATAATCTTTGCCGGCAATTGCCATTTCTGAATACATCGGAGCGTAGTGAAATGTCTAAAATCATATCTGTTCACTCCTTTCGCGGAGGAACCGGAAAATCCAACACGGCGGCCAATCTGGCAGTGTCCCTGGCCCAGATGGGATTGCGCGTCTGCGTCGTTGATACTGATATCCAATCTCCCGGCATTCATGTAATGTTTCAACTCAATCCCAAAGATATCGATTTTTCATTAAATGATTTTCTCTGGGGCAAATGTGAAATCGAGCAGACCGCACGGGAAGTGTTTACGGAAGGTTCAAAGGGCAAAGTCTTTCTGATTCCATCGAGTATGCGAACCGGGGATATCGCCCGCGTATTAAAATTCGGGTATGACATCCAGCTTCTGCGCGAGGGGTTCATGAATATCATCTCCAGGCTCGCGATCGATGTTTTGCTTATCGATACCCATCCCGGCCTGAATGAAGAAACACTGATGTCGATTGCCCTCTCAGACGTGCTTCTGATTATCCTTCGTCCCGATTCGCAGGACTATCAGGGGACGGCCGTCACAGTCGAGGTAGCCCGCCAGATTGAAGTTCCGCAAATGTATCTCCTCATGAACAAAGTGCCCGACCTTTTTGACAAGGCCGAGACAATCGAAAAGGCTCAAGCGGCCTTTACCTGTCCCGTCATCGGCATTTTGCCTCATTCCGATGAAATGATGATGCTGGCCAGCAATGGAATATTCGTTCGGCAATATCCTGATCACCCCGTCACGCGTGAGATAGCGATGGTTGCTCAAAAAATTATGGAGTAAGGGGAACAACGGCATGAGGCTGTTGAGAATCCATCTGTCCAAAGGGACGCGTACACTGATTCTGATCATTGCCGCCGCGCTGGTATATGGAGTTCTTAACGTGTACTCCAACCGACTGCTCCTGCCTTCGGCGCCTTTCATTGCTCTTCGACCTCAAGTCGCCCTGCCTTTTTTTCTGGGATTTGTGTTTGGACCATGGGTCGGATTCCTGACTGGCTTTCTGGGAAATATGATTGGAGACGGATTGTGCGGATACGGATGCTGGAATTTCTGGAACTGGCATATAGCAAACGGAATTTACGGACTGCTTCCGGGGTTAGCCTGTTATTTCGGTTTGAAAGAAATCCGTACGCTGCGGAGATTTGTCATTATGGAAATCATTGTGGTCGGGACAAATGTAATCGCCGTCGGATTCGCCGTCCTCGCGGATCTGTTCTGGCTGAAAATGATGCAGTTCCCCGAATCGCTGAATGCCTGGATATTGCCGGCGCTCATAACCAATATAGTGCTGTCTTTTGTTCTGGTGCCGCTATTGCTAGTATTTGGCAAGTTCATCGTGATTACCGTTGAAACACGAATCACACTGGCGCTGTCCTGGCTCATGGTATCGATTGTTGTGATTTCCGCCACTGCCGTAACCTGGACTGTCTGGAGTGATTTGGCCTCGCAAGAAGCTTCGGTCCGTGCGTTCTATTCGGCCGGCATTGTGACGGTACTGGTCGTAATTATCGGGTTCATTATTTCGGTTTTCCTGGCACACCGCATTACCGATCCACTGGTAAGCCTGGGCCAGGCCGCCCGTCAGATCGAAGAGGGAGAATACCGGCTGCCAGTGCTGGATACACTTGACAAGCGAAGTGATGAATTCGGGCAGTTGGCCACAGTGATGCGAAGTATGGCAAGCCAGATCGAGACGCGGGAAACCCGTCTGAAGAATCAGGTTGCCGAATTAAAGATTGAAATCGACCGGACAAAACAGGACGAGGATGTCAGGGAAATTGTCGAAAGCGATTACTTCAAAACGTTGCGACAGAAGGCACGTGGATTTCGCGCTACGCCACGGATTGACAAGGAGGAAGAGATAGAGGATGTCACACCCAAAGACGATGAGAGCAGTAGTATTTGATGGCGAATTAATATTCAGACAAGACTATCCGGTTCCCGATTTCGGCCCCGGCTGGGCACGCATTCAAGTCAAAAAGGCCGGCATCTGTCAGACCGATCTGGAAATCATGAAGGGTTACATGGGATTCAGCGGCATTCTGGGGCACGAATTTGTCGGTGTCGTCGAGGCATGTGACGATTCGGTCTGGATCGGAAAACGAGTTGTGGGAGATATTAACGCCTCTTGCGGCGAATGCGAGTGGTGCAAGAGCGGTCTGGGACGCCACTGCCCTTCACGAACCACACTGGGTATCGACGGGCTGGATGGTTGCATGGCGGATTTCTGCGTTCTTCCGATCCGGAATTTGCTGGAAGTACCAGTCGCAATTTCGGATAACAGGGCGGTCTTAACAGAACCCCTGGCGGCTGCATGCGAAATTCTGGAGCAACTGGAGGTCAAAGATTCGCAGAAAATAGTGGTGCTGGGAGACGGTCGTCTGGGAATCCTCTGCGCCTGGGTTCTGATCACGACCGGGGCAGATGTCACCCTGCTGGGGCATCACCCGGATAAGCTGAAAACCGCCGGGTGGCGGAACCTGAAATGTATAACGGGGCTGGATGAGATTCAGAATCGAGCGGATATTGTGGTGGACGCAGCGGGATCGGCACAGGGGTTGAAGGATGCCATGCAGATCTGCAGGCCCCGGGGCACCATCGTTCTTAAATCGACCGTCGCTTCAAGGGACGCTATCAATCTCTCACCGCTGGTCATCGACGAAATCACACTACTCGGTTCGCGCTGCGGTCAACCCTCTGACGCTCTGGCAATAATGCAGGCATATACGGATATGCCCCTCGAAAAACTTATCTCGGCCAGCTATCCAATCGAACAGGCGCGCGCGGCATTCGATGAAGCGCTTTACGGGAAACCATTGAAGATTGTAATTGAATTTTGAACATGCAGGATAAAACTATGCGCAACGACGACATTTTACAGAAGTTAATGACCTCGGATCCATTGTCTGGGCACGCGGAGAAACACCCCGATTCGGAGCATCAGCTGACAAGTCTGGGGGTGCCACTGGAAAAATCGGGCGAGAATCGTTTCACCATCGACACGACAAGCGTAAAAGTTTTCTCCGGCATATCCACATTATCGCGCATGCTGGTAAATGATTTTATAGATCAATGCTGGCGAAACATGTCGGACATCTTAGTCCAGCACAAGCTGCTGCCGCAGTTGAATCCCGAACTGTACGCGTTTGGCGTTGAATGGATCACGATCTATGCGCGGCTCGAAGCCGCCGAAGATTTGCCCATTCATCATCAGGAGTTCAACGACGCCATCGAGATTGTCTTCCATTCCATTCAATCTGCCCGCTGGAGCGATTTGCTGTTTCCTGACTCTTGTGACGAGAAAAAAAACGCGGGACAAAAGGTTGCCCTCCTGTTTCCCTTTCACTTATACGGAGATCGAGACTATTTCATCCTCGCTGAATATGAAAGTCCGGGAAAGTTTCTTCGCATTACCGTCGAAAACGCAGACCTTTCGCGTATTCAACTTAAGCATGTCCCCCATCGCGTAGTGGATAACCTTGATCGTTATCATCTTATACCGGATCTCCGGCAAACCGCGCGTCAAATCTACCAGGGGGTTCTGAAGGAGGCGTTCCTGGGGAAACTGGAGTTACAAGAAACTTTCGAACATCAGCCGGTTCTCTTTGAATCCATCCGTGAAGGTGGTTTAAACAGGCTTGATACGATTATTTTTCACTGGCCCTTTTCCGAGTTAACAACCCTTACCGGTGACAAAAGCGCCGATTCTCCGGTCGGCACAGACTTCTTCAGGCTCATCAATAAAGAACTGTTGATTCTACAGGATCGCGACGTGCTCCATCGCCTGAGCCGGGATGCCATTATCGAGCTGCAAGACGGCGCGTGGCGTGTCTTTTTCGAACTCTCCCGGCATAAAAGCTGTTTACATGTATGCTGGCAGGAGATGCGCTCATATTCGGGTATGGCCGACTATCTGGACCAGATGCCCCTGCTGAAAAAGACTGCTGAGGTCTTTCAGGATGTTCTGCCGTCCCTGCGCCTTATTCTGGTTCATCACATTACGGCTGAAATTCTCGGATTTATCAAGGCCTGCCGAACTGTCGGCTTCGGAGCCATCGATACCTTCTTCGTAAAATACAGCGGTGTTGTGCCCGACGATTATATGGAAACATTGCTCTCGCTTCCGGAAGAGGATTATCGGTTTTACGCCCTGCAGAGAATCGAAAAGCCGGGTTCGGTACGGGGCGGCTTCCAATTGTCCCGTCAATATTCGTCGATCGATGCCATTCAATCGCTGGATGAATATCTTGCCGCCCGCGATTATTCTTTTCTCGATGCCATGCGACTGGCGGCTGGCCATGTTTTTATGCGTGAGGCTGCCCAGGCCTATCTCCACAATGAAAAGATTCTTCTCATTGAGGACGGCGGCTATGTAAGCCCTCTCATCAATCAGTTCTGTCTGGAAGGAAAAACTCTGGGGGAAACCCTTGATTATTTTCATGTTGACCCGGTTAGGCTCGAACTTCCGAAAGAGTTACTGCCGGTCATGCTTCGTGACTGGATGGGGCCTTTATTGGTGGGCGTTGTGGAACACACAAGAAACGGTTACGATGCCAATCTCGATGTGGAAAAACGTTTCGGCCGGATGCAATTTCCGGTGTGCAGCATTGCCATATCCGATCTGAAAACAGGACCTGAGGCCCGCGAGTGTGCCGTCTCTATCCTGAATGCCATAGAGAATATCACGCACCGGACGGGACTGTTGCTTTCCAGAAGGAGGGCTTTGGTTCTCGGCAGCCGCGGCGCCATCGGCAGTTACATGCTGGCAGAACTGACCCATCGCCTCGGTCCGGAGAAAGTTGCCGGAATCGATGTCGTCGTTACGCCCGGGGAAACAGGCGCACCGCTGGAGGTTGGAACATTTGAAGATCTTGATTGCAGCCGCTTATACGATATAGATCTGTTCATTGGCATCATCGGAAAATCAATTATGCAGCGTCCGCTGCTGGAGAGCCTGGCTTGTCACTCCCGCCAGACCCAATTGTACTTTGCCAGCGGTTCTACTAAAACCGCGGAGTTTATTGATCTGGAAAACTGGCTCTCCGATCTTCAGAAAAGCGAGCATCCAACGATCACCGGCCATGACATCAGGATCGAACAGGTACCACTGCGGGATCTGCAAACGCGGGTCGTGCAGGGCCAGATAATCAAGATTCATTTCCTCGATAAGAGCGTAACTGACAAGACACTCTATTTGCTTGGCAACCTGACGCCGATCAATTTTCTCTATTATGGCATCCCACGCGAGAGCATCGATGAGGTTCTGAGCCAGCTGTTACGAGTTTCCGTCGGACTTACACGGCATGAATTAAACGAAAGGCCACTGCCCCGGAAACTTCTGGCCGTCGATCATGAAATCGATTCCGATGCCAATCTGGTGGATTGAAGCTTCCCTTTTCAGGGTGTGTAGAGCACCACCAGGCAGCGTGTCGGTTCGTTTGACAGGCTTTTCAGCTTGTGCGGTATCTCGGAGTTGAAGCGGATCGATTCGTTCTGTTTCAGTTTGTGCACCTTCCCCCCAAGTGTCAGTTCAAGGTCTCCCTCCATCACATAGATGAATTCCTCCCCCTCATGTTTGTAGGCAACCGGTTTGTGGGCCTGTCCCGATTCGATGGTGACCATGAATGACCGGAGGTGTTCCTCCTCGGCGCCGGGTGTCAGTGTCTGGTAGGAATAGTTCTCTGTCCGTTGTACGAACTGCTTTGCCCTCTGATCTCTGATCATGGCCTTTTCACCTTCGTGGAGGAAGGTGCCTGGATCAACATTCAGAGTCCGGGATAGGCGAAGCAGGAAACTGACGGACGGGGAGATCTCGTTTCTTTCGCACTGCTCGATAAATTCCGGTGACTGGCCTGTTGACTGGGCGAGGGATTCACGGGACCAGCCGTGTGACTCTCTCAGTTTGAGAAGCTTTTCACCAAAGCCGGATACCGGTTCTCCATCTCCCCCTTTTTTCTCGTACAGGATATCGGTCAGTGATCTCATTACTGTCTGTTGCACTTTGGCTGTGAATACGGGGAGAAATGTGACGGCATCAGCAGTTATACCCAGATCGGCCACCTGAAAAATGGGTGCGTTTGGATCGCGGTTTATGGCGACGACGGTCTTTGAATCGGCAATTCCGGCAGTGTACTGAATCGCGCCCGACGTTCCAAAGGAAAGCAGAAGTTCCGGCCGAACGGTTTTTCCGGTCTGACCTATCAGATTGGTTTCCTCTGTCCAGTGCAGGAGAACCGGAGGGCGTGTCGCGCCGATCTCTCCACCCAGCGCGGCTGCAAGCTCGCGCGCCAGCCCGAATCCGTTAGCCGTACCGAGACCGGCGCCTCCGACAACGACTATTTCGGCTTCTTCAAGTTTCTTCTGGCCCTCCGATTCGTATGTGCTTGATATAAGTTTGATTCCCTCGGGGATTTCAACCTTTTCTACCGGTATCCTCTCTACTGTTCCGGGGTCGCCAGCGGCATCGACGGGTGTGATGCCGTAGTGCTGTACCGTGGCGAACCCGGTTTTATGGGGGTTTCCATCGAAGGTAATCTCCGCCAGGATTTCGCCTCCCCAGGACGGGCAGGACGCGACGAAACGATTATCTTTCATTGCCAGTTCGGCGCAATCGGCAATCAGGCCGGCATTGCTTATTCGGGCGGCGCGAGCCGCCAGGTCTCTGCCGAATTCAGTCATCGGGAACAGTACAAGCATCGGATCATAGAATTTCACCGCGTCCGATATGACAGGCGCGTATATGTCCGGTCTCGGGACATCAAGGTCCGGATTTTCAAAGATATAGACGGTATCAGCACCATGGAATAGACACCTGTCCGCTGCGTCACCAGATTGCATGCAGATTTTTTCACCTGCAGGTCTTTCTGATTGGTCACACGGAGAACCCATCAGGACGGCTATGGTTTTTCCCGAAACACAGCGCGCGAGCTCGCGGGCCCTGGCTATGACATTCAGGCTGAAACCAAAGAGTCTTTCGTCTCTCCGATCCACGTAAACCCAGATCTCTTTTCTTTCGCGGTTTTCCATAATCCTGTCAGTCGATCAGTCCCGATTTCTTTATGCGGGCCACAAGTTCTTCCGCCTGTTCATCAGTCGTCCCTGTCAGAAACTCGCAGCTTCGCTCTCTTGTTACTTTTGTCATGGAAATAACCCTGGTGGGGGAACCGGCATTACCCACTGTCTCTACATTTATCTCCAAATCGTCAAGGGTCAGAACATTGATTTCTTTCGTGTTAAAGGCTTCCTCGATTCCTCCCAGGGGAATATACCGTGGTTTAACCGCGGAGGGATGGATTGTCAGCGCGGCGGGCAGGGAAAGCTCGTATTCCTCCCTGAATCCGTCGATTTTGCGATCCACACGAAGAAGATTGTCTTTAATCTCGCAGGAAGTGACACCGGTTACCAGGGGCGTACCGAGAAGGACTGCGGTCTGCGGTCCGACCTGTCCCGTGTCGCTGTCGTGCGTTCGTGTTCCGAAAAAGACCAGGTCAAAGGGCACGAGTTTCTTGATCGCGGCGGCGAGAGCAGTTGAGGTTGCCAGCGTATCCGAATCGGCCAGACGGGCATCGCTGAGAAGGGTTCCCCTGTCCGCGCCCATTGCCATCGACTCGTTGAGAACGAAGGCGCAGGAGGGCGGTCCCATCGATAAGACGGTAACCGTGCCGCCCTGTTCTTCTACCATCGATATCGCTATCTCCAGGGCAGGGCGGTCGAATGGATTCAATTCCGCCGTATCCGCGGAACGTACAATCCCGTTCTCCGGTGCCTTTGTAACAACCGACTTGATGCAGACAATTATATGAAGTCCCATGTGAAATTCCTGTCTGGGGAAACGACCCCGATTTGATAAGACTAAATCGTGTCATGTCCCCGCACGATTCCCTATCGGGTTATTTCCACTAAATCAAACTCATTTATATTCGCTGAGTACACCTTTCGCTATAACCATCCGGTGAATCTCTGATGTACCCTCGTAGATTCTCGTTACCCTCGCGTCACGGTAATAACGCTCAACCGCGTACGCCTTGGAGTATCCGTATGCTCCGTGTATCTGAACGGCCATATCCGTAACCTTGCTCGACATCTCCGAGGCATATAATTTGGCCATCGCCGATGCCTGGGAAAAGGACTTGCCCTGATCGCGCAGAATAGCCGCCCGGTAAACCATGAGCTGTGCCGCCTCCACCTGTGTCGCCATGTCGGCAAGCATTGCCTGGATTGACTGGTGATGTCCGATAGAAACACCAAACTGCTGCCTCTGGTTCGCGTACCGTGCCGATTCTTCAAGCGCGGCCTGTGCGATACCCACCGCTTGGGCGGCTATCCCGATTCTTCCGGTATCGAGCGCCATAAGGCCAATCTGAAGTCCCATCCCCTCTTTCCCGATCAGGTTTTCCGCGGGGACCTTGCAATCATACAGACGGATGGAACTTACAGGGTTTGATCTCATGCCACAGAGGTCTTCCACATCGCCCACAACGAATCCCGGTGTTCCCCGCTCGGCCACAACAACGCTTATTCCCCTGCGTCCGGCATTCGGGTCTGTCCTCGCGAAAATCAGGCAGATATCCGCGACACCTCCGTTGGTCACAAAGGCCTTGTTCGCGTTCACCACGAAATGATCACCGTTGCGGATTGCAGTTGCCTCGATTCCCGCAGCGTCGGAACCCGCGTTTGGCTCGGTGAGGCCGAAGGCGCCTATCTTCTCTCCGCGTGCCAGTTGCGGAATCCATCGCTCCTTTTGTTCTTCCGTTCCGAAGGCCAGGATAGGGTAAATGGCTACACTGTTATGGACTGTTACGCAAAGCCCGAGGCTCCCGCACACCCGGGAGATTTCCTCGATGGTAATCACGTAACTCATGGTGTCCATTCCCGCGCCTCCGAGATTTTTTGGCGCCTGAATTCCGAAGTAACCGAGCTTTCCCATCATCTCGACAATTTCCCAGGGGAAACGTGCTTCCCGGTCAATCTCGCCGGCGATGGGCATAATCTCACGCTCACAGAATGCGCGGACGGAACGGCGCACGGCGCGATTTTTTTCTGTCAGGAGTGTATTCATGATACCTCGTGTAATCTATATCATAATGCCATTCTGTTAAAGGTGACTGGCGGAGCGACAAGGAGGCAAACTACCAAAATTTGAGAAACGAGTCAATCTTTCTATAAATCGCCCTGAAATATCTTTCCCGGATTAAGTATCTGCAGCGGATCGAAGATCTGTTTGATCGCCTTCCACGAAGAGTTTCTTTGCCGACGGATTTGTCCGGTTTGTCGATGAACCGGTTGGGCTATTTATGAGGTGTTTCGTGGCATGACTGGCACCTAAATGTCCCGTTTAAAACAAGCGCTCGAATGTTTCCAACCAAGCGAATAACGACTGCTTACGAACATTATTACAGAATCCCTCGAGATGGGGATGTCCTGTTTATGTCCTGTTTGGAAACCATGCAGGCATGTTTTACCTGTCTTCCCGTGTCCTGTTTGTGTCCGGTTTTTTTTCGATGATGTAATATGCACTGCGCCCCGTGGTACCGATCTTTTGAATTATTCCTATTGAGGTAAGAACTTCGAGATCACGCGCAGCGGTTCTCACTATGGTGCCGGTGATTTCCCGGTAATCCCGGTTTGTAATGCGCCCGTGCTGTTTCAAATGGGCAAGGCCTTTCCTCTGCCGTTGATTAAGTCCGTACTCAATCATCAACTGTTCCGTCAGCCAGTCCCGCCAGAGGGTCACAACAAAATGGGGGCCACTTTGCTTGAACCCGGGTTCAGGAAGGCCGGCGCTCAAACAGTCGAAAATCATGTCGGTGGTGCCCGTCCCGGCCTTTTCGGCATATTGAACGCGGAACAGCGGCTCGGCGATCAGGGGATTGCGGGGGATCGGCCCATGGGGCTTTCTCAGCAGTTCGGGCGTGAGTCCCGGCGGGAGTTCCCCCGGATTCCACACCTCCACCCGATCAACAAACACCAAAACCTGAACAAAGCCGGTGCTGCGGTAATCCCGGTGAGCCACGGCATTGACTATGGCCTCGGTGATGACTGAACGGGGAATCTCGTACCCCACCGGGGCCTGTGTTCCCGCCGCACGCGTTCCGACCCGGCGGTCAATTTTCCCGAGGACAAACTCGACGGCCTGATCAATCACATCAAACAACGTTCCTTCGTAGGGCTGCTGGGACGCAATCGGCTTTCGTTTTTCCGTTCCGTGAAAGTGAAAACAATGCACTTGGGCGTTATTGAAGAAGCGAGAAGGCTTTTTCCCGAAGAGGAGCACTGCCGCGTTCGTCGGGTGTCCGTCCCGCAGCAGATTGAAGTTCTGCAGGGCCGCCTTCGTGGCATGTGACCCTTTCAGGGTCAGCCGGCCCTTCGCCTCCGCTGTCTCCAGAAACGTGGTAATTTGTGTATTGTCGATATCCCGCATCGTCGCACCCGGGCAGATGGTGTTGTCAAAAGGCGTGGTTCTCAGGGCTCCCCCGCGTTCAAGGAAATCAACGAGGCTTGCATATACCTCGCGGATCAAACCTGGGATATCGGCAAAACGACGGCGCGTGAGCTGGCTGCCCGCCTTACGAATCAGCTCCGCCATTGCGGGCTCACGCCCTGCGTCATCATCACCTTTGACAAAGACTAATCGTTCCCGGCCGGTTTTCGTGGCATGATCAAATTCCAATTCAGTCGGAGATTTTCCATCCGGATTGTTCCAGCCATACGTGTTACCCAGTAGGGCAAGGTAAACATTACACTTTCCGACCTCAGTCAGATAGATGTCGTCCGGTTTGTGATCTCTGGCGGGGATATCCTCAAACAGAAACACCTCCCCGATGAAACGGCTCAATAAAGGATCCTTTGTAATAAAGTCCTTTACCGCACGCCGCTCTTCGGCAAGCTCTTTCTGCACACTACTTATAAAAATCCGCTGTTTCATGTTTCGCTTCTAATATGGCAACGCACCATTGGTTTTTCGCGCCGGGTCCTCGCTCGCGGTCGGTTCTCTCCACAAACACAAAAACCCCATCTCTGTGTGTGAGAAGCGGGGTTCTGGTATCATCCGTCCATAGGTTTCTCTTTTCGGTGTTGAAAAAAGCGACTCCGGTTATCAAGCTTATCTGAATGAACGCAACGTTCGGATGATACGACTTTTGTGGCAAATGTCAAGGAGTTTCAGGAAATAAGGGTTCTGCCGGCATGTCAACCGTTACTGAAATATCTTTCCCGGATTAAGTATCTGCAGCGGATCGAAGATCTGTTTGATTTCCTTTTGGATGCGGATGCTTTCCGCGGAGAGTTCCATCGGCAGAAACCGTTTTTTGGCAATCCCTATCCCGTGTTCACCTGAGATAGTTCCTCCCATGGACAGCACCTTTTTCAACAGATTTACGATTCCTTCCTCTGCCCTGTCTCTGCACTTACGATCTTCCGCGGTGATATTAACGTGAATGTTACCGTCTCCGGCATGGCCGAAAGAAAAGATCTTAATTCCATACTCTGTTTCAAATCCGCGCAGGCAGCCAACCAGATCCGCGATCTTTCCTATGGGAACAACAATATCCTCATGCAGATAGAGAGGAAATCTGTCTTCGATCCGCAGAGAGACCTCCCTGCGAATCTCCCATATCCTGGCCCTCTTGAGAGAATCCGGGGCCATGACAACACTGGTCGCGCCTTGCTCCATGCAGACCCCGCCGATAGCCTCCATCTCCTCTTCGATCACTCTCTGGGCGCCGTCTGTTTCTATGATGAGCATGGCCTTTGCCGACCTTGCCTCTTCGAACGGGAGAAGATCACCCGTTATCTCCAGGCATCTGTCATCGAGAAACTCCACAGCACAGGGAACATGTCCCCGGATCAGCATGGCGGTGACTGCGTCCATGGCGGAGGTAAGCCTCGGGAAAAATGCGACCAGCGTTGTTATCGTCTGCGGACGCGGTATCAATTTAAGGATAAGCTTTGTAATTACACACAGCGTTCCCTCTGATCCTAACAGCAGGTGGCGCAAGTCATAGCCGACCACGCCCTTCCTTGTCCGTACTCCGGCTTCGATTATCTCGCCCGATGGAAGCACCGCCTCAAGCCCGAGGACATAATCCCTGGTGGTGCCATATTTGACGCAGGAGGGACCTCCGGCATTTGTGGCGGCATTTCCACCAATGGAACAGGTGTCCAGGCTCGCGGGATCAGGTGGGTAGAAGAGGCCTTCTTTCCCCACTGCATTCTGAAGGTCGAGCGTTATAACGCCCGGTTCCACCACCGCGATCAAATTATCCTTTTCTATGGAAAGGATGCGATTCATCTTCGCGAGAGACAGCACCACACCCCCGAACAGCGGAACCGCGCCCCCGGCCAGGCCTGTGCCCAGTCCCCGCGGGGTGACGGGGAAGGAGTATCTGTTTGCCAGGCGCAACAACGCGCTGACCTGCCGCGAGGATGTCGCTTCAACAACAAGCTCTGGAAGACGCGTGTCTTCACCGGCATCCTTTCCGAATTCGCAAAGCTTTTCAGAATCCCGGACAACAGCATCGAGGCCCACGGCCTTTTTAATTTCGCTTAGGATTTCCGGTGTAATTGGTGAATATAAAGGCATAATCTCAAGAGGATCTAACTGTATTGTTCAAAACCGGGCAGTTGGAGCCGGTATTCCAGACGATGGAGCAACCATGCGGCGACTGAAGTCAGGAGGAGATAGATTGCCCCGATCACCATGAAGGTTTCGGTGTATCTGAAACTGTCGGAGGCGATTATCTTTCCCTCGCCGGTAAGTTCAATGCAGGTTATCATGTAGGCCAGCGATGAATATTTTATCAGGTAAATGATTTCGTTCCCGCAACCCGGAAGCGCCCGGCGAAATGCCTGGGGAAGGGTAACGAAAAGAACCATCTTAATCCTTGAAAAGCCGAGCGCCTGCGCCGCCATCGTCTGGCCTGTCTTGACGGACAGGAAGGCGCCGCGCACGTACTCCGACTGGTAGGCACCGCTGCACAGGGAAAACCCGAGCACCGCGGCGACAAAGGGGGACAGGTATATCCCGATATAGGGGAGGCCGAAATACCATATGAAAAGCTGAACGACCAAAGGAAATCCCCGAAAAATAAGGACATACCCGCTGGCGAGCTTCTTGATAACCGAGTTTCCGTACACCCCCAGCGCCCCGACGACGACCCCTATGATACAGCCAAAGATGGCAGAGGGAACAATCAACTTGACGCTGACAAAAAACCCCTTCACAAGGGTGGATACCACTTCCGGTTGGAGAAAAAAGAGATCTTCCATAATTAAGAAAAAGAATTTCCGTACAGCTCGGTTATCTTGGAACAGAATTCTCTGGTCCTGGCGTACTGCGCCTTATACAGTATCTTCTCCGGGGGACCGGTTTCCACAATGAATCCATCCTCCAGAAATACAAACTCATCCGCCATTTCGCTCGCAAATCCTATCTGGTGTGTTGACATGATCATGGTCATGCCATCTGATCGCACATCCTTTATGACATCCAGGACCTCTGATATAAGTTCAGGGTCGAGGGCCGAAGTCGGCTCATCGAGCAGCATGATCTCCGGGTCCATCGCGAGGGCTCGCGCGATCGAAACGCGCTGTTTCTGTCCACCGGAAAGCTCGGCAGGATACTGATGCATATAGCTCTTGAGCCCGACCCTGTCCAATTCAAGGATGGCCCTGTCTTTTGCCTCGCCTCTGCTCATCCCCTTTACCCTTACCAGTGCTATCTTTACGTTGTGAAGGGCCGTCAGATGATCAAAGAGATTGAAATCCTGGAATATCATTCCCACCTTCTGGCGGTATTCGTAGATTTCCTTCTTTCTGGCGCGGATGATCTCCTTACCGTCAAGCCATATACGGCCCCTGTCGGGCTTGACCAGAAAATTTATGCACTGGAGGAAGGTGCTCTTTCCCCCACCGGACGGACCGATAAGGACTTTGAGCTCTCCCTTGTTTATCGACAGGGAGGCATCCTTGAGCACTTCTTTATCACCATACCGTTTCGTCATATTTTCAATTCTGAGGGTAGGGGTTTTATCAGTCATATAAAAAGTCCTTATGAGGAATAACCTGGAATCCTCAGTTTATTCTCCAATATCCGAAGTCCCTTTGTCCCCAGATATGTCAGTATCAGGAACATAACGCCAGCCGCGAAGTACAGAGGAAGCTGTTCGTAGGTTCTTGAGGCCACGAAATGAGCACGGGCCATTATTTCCGCGACACCCAGGGCGTAAGTGACGGCTGAATCTTTCAGGACGATGGAGTATTCATTTGACCAGCCCGGGATGGACAGACGCAGCGCCTGCGGCAGGACAATCAGCATAACCGCTTTTCTGTCACTCATACCCAGCGCGCGCGCGGCCTTCAGTTGACCTTCGGGCAGGGACATGATAGCCCCCCTGAAGATCTGGGACTGGTAAGCGGAGGTAATGAGTCCCAGAACAATAACGGACACAGTAAATGCGGAAAGATTGATATGCAGGAGGGAACACAGACCGAAATAGAAAAGAAACAGCAGGACGAGGAGCGGTACCCCGCGGAAAAACCATATGTACACACCTATCAGTCTATGCAGCCACTTGCCGCCATAGACCTGTCCAACGGCAATGCTGATGCCCAGCACGAGACCCAGCAGCATTGCTCCGACAACTACCGCTATGGTAACCAGCGATCCGCGCAGAAGGTACGGCAGAGCCCCGTATAGTATGATCAGACTTTCCGGCATTCAATTTCCAGGCGTACAAAACATGGAAGGCACCAAGACAGGATTGTCCTGATGCCTTCCACGAAAGATCATCTCTTAGTACCCGATATCAATACATGGGCACCACCTGTTATTATGGTTTATATTTCGCCTTCAATTCTTCCCAGTAGGGAGAAACCATCAGCCTCTTCAGTCCTTCATTCATCGTATCGAGAAGTTCGGTGTCTTCCTTGCGGACGGCATATCCGAAATCCTCCTTGTCCATGCCGAAAGTCCCGATAATCTTGACAGGTTTCTTTCTCATGGCGTCTTTTGCCGGGGCATCATCCATGGCGGCTCCGACGATGCGGCCGTTCAGGAGATCCTCAATCGCGAGGGGCGCCGAGTCATATTCAACGAGCGAAAAATCCTTCCCCTTGGCGATCAGGTTGTCTTTCATCCATTTCGCTTCGGTTGTTCCTCTCTGAACGCCCACCTTGTTTCCATTGGACAGCAATTCATCCACCGACCGGGTGCAGCCCTCCGGAGCCACGATCACCTGGGCGATCTTCCAATAGGGAGTGGTAAAGTTGACCTGTTCGCTTCTCTTTGCGGTTATACTCATTCCGGAGGCCACCATATCGATCTTCTTCGCGCACAGACTCGGAATAATTCCATCCCAGTCCATCGGCTGGTGTGTGACCTTGAAGCCCATTTCCTTTGCGATCCAATCGACCGACTTTACATCAAACCCATCCGGAACGCCGTTCTTGTCAATGTATGCAAAGGGTGGAAAGTTGGCATCGATACCATTTATATATACCTTTTCCTTCGCAAGACAGTTACCGGCCCCCGCAATAAAAGAGACAACCATAAATAAAATCAGAACCCTGAAAATTCTTCTACCCATGAAATAATCCTCCTTTTTGAATATAATGACTTTTTAATTTCGTGCCGGACAGGTAAGCAGAAAAGTTCCCTCCGACAAAAGACATGGTGGAGATGAGGGGGCTCGAACCCCTGACCTCGGCATTGCGAACGCCGCGCTCTCCCAGCTGAGCTACATCCCCGTTGAAACACCGCTAAGTGGCCTTCCATATCTTATATCACGAGGATATGTCAAGAAATTGTTGGAATCTATCCTGATGATCTCAGGAAAAGACACCGAGAGACTTTGCCTTTTTGTATGCTTCCCGGGCCTTATCGTGAAACCCTTCAATCTCATATGATTTAACAAGCCCAAGATAGTAGAAGGGATTGTGGGGATCGGCTGAAACCGCTTTTTCAAAAACCTCGATGGCCATCTTATGGTTATGCTCTGCGGCAAGCATATTCCCCAGACGGTTATAATATCTCCCGGCGGCCCCGGGATCCAGTTTTTCCGCGGTTTCATAAGACATCCTCGCGTCATCCGGTTTTCCCTGTTTGATAAAGACATCACCGAGAGCACAGTGGACAAGGGGCTGATCGGGACGGCAATCCAGCGATCTCTTCAGTACTGTTTCCGAACGTTCATATTGTTCCGCCTGGAAAAAGGCAATCCCCAGTTCGCTGTAAAACCGGTGCGCGTCGGATGGCTCTATCGAAGCAGCACTGTTGCAGGCATCCTCAGCGCTGTCGAAATCTCCGGCCGCGACATGGGCACTGCCGAGATTGCAGAAAAAAGCGGGGGCATCCGGGTCCATCTCTGTAAGCATCCTGAAAATCTCAACAGCCCTGTCTGTTTTTCCAGCCTTGAGACACGAACTTCCAAGGGTGATCAGTAGAGAAACATCATCAGACTGTGCGGCGACCGCCGCTTCACAGATTACAACAAGGCGTTCATAATTGCCCTCATTTCTGTATATCTTCACAAGTTCATCAAAGGCAAAACCTGTAAAGATCTTTCTTTTCAACTCTTTTTCCAGGAGTTTTTCCAGATAGAGCAGGGCATCGGACAACCTCCCGCTGTCCCTGCAGGCACAGGCCAGAGACATGACTATCGAATCGTCTTCAGGATTCATCTCCGCCAGTTTACGGTAAAGCGAGATCGCGTCATCATGGCGACCCTCCCGCATGTGCTGATCCGCAAGGTCGTAAAACCCGTCGATTTCCGTTTTTTTACCCATAATCAATCTTCCCCTATTACCGCAATCAGGGCCAGCTGGGGTCGCTGCCTATGCCTATCACCGCATCGCCGGGTCTTATAAAACTCAGCTGCAGGTTCGATATTGTCGCTGTTTGAACTGCCCCACCCGTTGCCTCCGTCAGACCGAAGAGAAATGTGTCGAATTTCCCATGGTCATCCGCGCTCAATTCAACCGTCTGCAAAAGATGTGGAGGTTGTGCCCCATACTCAATACTCGTATCCGCGAAATATGTCCCATCGATATTGTCACAGTTCAGATCGTTGCACTGGCGTATCCAGGTCTTCAGTGTGTACTCGTATTTACCGCCGGCATTTGGTTCGGTCCCCCGAATAACCTCCACGCGCACCGCCCATGGTTTTGAAGAGCTCCCGTTTAACCAGTCAGTAGTGTTGTCAACCGTCACGCCTTCTGCGATCAGCCTATCCCCGTATGTACAGGAGTTAATCTTTATATTTGGAGGGTTGCCTCCACTATTAGTATCATGCCTGTTATCATCATACGTCGGGCTCGGATCTCCTGCGGCGTTCGTACGGCAGGGCCACCCGTCCGTGCTTCCCCAGAAGACATATTGAAGTACATCTTTACCGCTGGACAGGGGGTCGTTTCTCTGGCCGCTTTGAAACGTTTTAAACGCTGTTCCACTGCAAAGAGGATTGTTGTCCGCATTAGTATAGGTATCAAACTCAAGGGCCATCTTAGGAGATCGAAGACCGTAACCCGCTCCGTCGAGGAAATAAAATCCTACAGGACCTACGGAAGCCGTGCGGCTGTCACCCGCGTATGCCATAAGTTCACCGGCGCCGGCATCGCCGCCGACGGACGATTTATCGTTATCTTCACCGTTTATAAACGCGAGGGTAAATCCGTCACCTTCTCCGTTGTAATACAACTTGAAAAAGGTTCTTACTCCGTAATTGAACTGGCACTTTCCATCAGTACAGAAATCGGCTATCCCGCCGATATTGTTGTTTCCCCCGAACCAGACAGCACCGAACGCGT
>CAZSYH010000007.1:49912-52637 GCA_964610735.1 uncultured Syntrophaceae bacterium
TCGGCTATCCCGCCGATATTGTTGTTTCCCCCGAACCAGACAGCACCGAACGCGTTACCCACATCGCCGCCAAGCACTATTTCTTTTATTTTTTTTGTCTCTTCGTCGACCACGATGGCTACGGCACCCTCGGTGGATGACTGGGAGGGCAAAAGATTCGCGGCCGCCTCAGCGAGTTCTTCAGGCGTATCCCCTTCAAGGGTAATATCTGTAGGTGATACATCCGGGCTTGATTCCGTGGGGTCAGGCAATGATTCATAGGAGGCACTCGTGGCGGTTTCGCCGCTGATGGCGTAAGATACGGCGGCGGCATCCTCGCCCCAGTAACCGGTCGGCATAATCCTGTAATTACTGCCGGATAGAATCACGTAGTCCGTGTTAAGGTTCACACTGAACGGGAAACCCGCCGCTGTGGGGGCTGATAAATTTGTCAACCTGACCCTGCTGCCCGGGATGTCATCGATTCTCTCATCATAAAAGTAGTTCATAACTCTCTTGGCAACAACATCCGACACATAAATGGATCCGTTCTGCTTCGGGAAAAAGTCTTTGGCTTCAATGTCAACTTCCAGATCACTTCCATCAATCAAGCCGTTTTGTGAAGAAAAAGGCCTTACGGCAAGGCAAACGAGATCATCCTTAGAAACATTAAAAGCATCATTAAGGCTAAGTGTCAGCGATGTGTCGGATACTCTCTGAAAATTTTGAACTTCTGCGGTAAATGCTTCAGGATCACCTCCAAAAACGACGGCATCGCGGAAAGATTTAAGATTTACCACAAAGGTCCCGACAGGGATGGAAAACCCCTCCGGCATCTTTCCGCCGAAGCGAGTAGTGAGGGCTAATGTCTGTCCGGCGGAAAGAATCTGTTCTGATTCCGATTCAAATTCTGTTTTAAACACATTAACAGCAAAGCTCCCTCCGTCGCTGTCGCTCAGCGAGTAAACTTTAATGTTGCCTTCACTGTCAACGTTTAAGCCCTCGATAACGTCCCGGCTGAAACCGGAATTCCTCAATTCGCTCAAGGCGTACCGTAATCCCGATTCAGCCATATACAGGGCTTTTCTCGCGTCATTGGAGGCTACCGAACTCATAGTCGAAGAACTGAACAGGGGCAGCATGGCTGCTCCAAGAGCGGATAAGACAGCCATTGTTACCAGCAGGCTGATCAGGACGGAACCCCTGTGTCCGGCTTTTATTTTCTCTCCCGCGCGCGCGTGATTTGAAACGACAACATCGCGGAAAAGAAAAGCAAGTGATATGTTGCTGATCATAATCTGACCTTCCCTTCAGTTCACAAAAATGTTTGCCTAACCGCCGGTGTTTCGGGGATTTACCGTCGTGGAAAATGAAATTATACTGCCGTCCGTGCGCTCCAGATCAAGCACTATTGTAATGTATGAAAGATCTTGAATCTCATCAAATCCCTCAACCCACACAGCATCACTACTGTTGCGAAAATCCAGTGTAAAATTATTGACCCGGTCCACCAGGATATCCCCCCCCGACGGGGCCACCCCGGGTGTGATTTTGATTGTGTGATTATCCGAGTCCAGGTATATGGTCAATGCTATACCGCTGCCGCTGTCATCCGGTCTTTCATATGACATCTGCGAAGACGTATAATCGGTGATATTCGTGAGTTCCATAAGCTCACGACTCAACCGGGTCATGGAAAGCTGGGCATTCTGGGTGATGGAGGCATTATCCCTCGCGAAGAAATAACCCTTCAACCCTGTGACGATTGCCATGCCTGCCACAGTCATCATGATCCCCCCGATGATAAGGACAACGATTATCTCGATAAGTGTGAACCCGGCCTGTTTCTTCATTTTTCCTCTAAATCATTCAGTTAACAGTGGACAGTGGTTAGTGGTTAGTGGACAGTGAGTTAGTGGTTAGTTCAGGATAAAAGACTGTTCCGCTTCCAATCTGTTCACTGTCCACTAACCACTAACCACTGATTTATTTCGCGAAAAGCGCCGTCAGCCTATGCTCACCGTTTATATCCGCGATGATCACCTTGAGAGTGCCGTCGACACTGTCAACCTCAATGTATTTGTCTTCGACAAAGGGATCGCTCTCGAATTTAATATAATTATTATGTACGACTGTGTACGGGCCGAAATAGGGAGTGTTTCCTTCTTCATTGCCTGCCCCAATATGATTTTGAAGGTCGAACAGGGGGGTGGCCGATGTCTCCATTAATTTATTGTAGTCCCTTGTTATGTTTTCCATAACCCCGTTTATTTCAAACATATGCTGTGTTCTGATGAGGGGCCCCACGCTTCCCGTCAGGCTCGTTTCCATTACCTGAACGAACATGACGCCGAGGATAGCCGCCACCATTATTGTGACGATCAGCTCGACAAGTGTAAATCCATCCTGGCTTACAGCGTGTTTCATAAATACAAACCCAATGGGTAATCCGCCCCCATCATTGAAGGAAAAGGGCGGGGAAGGGATCATGGCATGTATATAAATCCCGTGTTGTTCGTAATGCGGATGGTTTCAGTATTTCCCTCGTAAGATAGGGTTATCGTCCGCCATCCGTCACCCTCGTTCTGCAAGGTCTGTGCGGGTGGTTCACCTGTGTATGGCTTTCCCCACGAGTCAAAAGAAACGATTATTCCTCCCGTTACAGTCATTCCCGTCGGATTGCCGTTTTGATCCTGGAAAACAACGGTACTCGTATCTTCCCCCGGCAGATCGACAAAGACCTTTC
>CAZSYH010000007.1:52737-56612 GCA_964610735.1 uncultured Syntrophaceae bacterium
CCCTCATCCACCGCGAAGCCTTTAAGATCGGATTTAATGTCATCGGCCGTATATTCTGTATTGTCGGCCTTCCACTTTCCCCAGGCCAGGTTTTCCCTCGCGTTCAGTTCGCTGGCGGCGGTTTTCAGGGCGGTCTCCGCGGCATCCTGCGGAACACTGAAATACCTCGGCACCGCAACGGCTATCAGGATGCCCAGTATGATCATAACAGCTACGATCTCGAGGAGCGTAAATCCTTTCCGGTCCACTGTTTGCGTCCTTCCATTCATTTCTCATTCATGGACAGTAAAAATTGTGGAGCAGACGGCACCGGAGCGGTCTGCGAAAGCTGTAGATTAAAAAATAAGGAGGAGAAACATCCGTTCCTCTCCTTATTTCCCCGAAGTACCAACCTAAATTTCATGCTGCTGATATTACCATGAAAGAGCTATCGAATCCCTGTTTTAAATTATAGCTCAAATTTTCTTAATCGATGTTACGGCGTAAAATCTGTGCTAGTAGTGTCCCAGGACCCAGGTTTAGAAACTTCTGCAGGCGTCCTTGATAATTTCCAAGTCATATTGAAATTATTTGATTTGATAATAGCATCGTTGCCAAAAGCGCTGACTGAAAAATCACCGAATTTATAATAACCTTCAGCATCTTGTTCCGTACCAACAACGATAGTGATATTATTAAGGTCGGCCAATTCTAAACTTCCACCAGTACCAGTGCCGCCAACACCTTCCCCCCTTGTTTTATACTTCGACCACATCAGATTATCCCTGGACACCAGCTCGGCAGCGGCCTGTCTCAGGGCAGCCTTCGCCGCGTCTTCCTGCAGGTCAAAATATTTCGGGATTGCCACGGCCGCCAGGATTCCCAGGATGATCAAAACCGCTATGATCTCAATCAAGGTAAAACCTTTTTGATTTTTTAATGATAATGAATTTTTCATCCTTACACCTCGTTAATTGTTCAAAATTTTTGTTCGCTTTCGGTTTTAGACAAAGCAGTTATCGTGCCAGATTTCTTGTTTCTCATAACAAATTTTATTTTCAACATAATTACGGCAGGTTACCTGTCGGGCGACCTGCCGGGCATTCACCGGGATTTATCCTGACTACAATAATTGAAGTGCTTTTATCGCGTTATCCACAATAATTGTAGCATATTTAAAAGGCTAAGGATTTTAGCAGGATGCAAAACAACAATTTTTGATGGAGGTTTTTTACTTGAACGACGCGGGATCTATGTTATATTTTTTGATCCGGTGCCAGAGGCTTCTCTCTTTGATTCCCAGCAGTTCCGCCGCCTTTGACTGTACGCCCTTCGTATTGATCAGGGCGTCAACGATAAGTTTCTTTTCCAGTTTCTGTAATTTGTTATCTATATCTATGGAAGTCTCCCCCTCCCCGGTTTCACGCAATTCCTGCCCGTGATTTTCATCCCGGCCCTGTTCCTTAATTTTCATGTCTATGTTTATAATATCGGCCGGTTCGATGATTCCGTCTTCAGACATTAATGCCGCTCTCTCCACAATATTCCGGAGTTCCCTCACGTTTCCGGGCCATTTATATCCCATGAGCTTCTCCAGCGCCTTGGATGTACCGGGAGAAATTCGCGTTTCCCTGGGAGCTTTCTCCAAAAAATACTCAACAAGGAGTGGTATATCCTCTTTCCGCTCTCTGAGCGGCGGCAGCACCAGCGTGAAAACGTTAATGCGGTAGTACAGATCCTCCCTGAATTCACCCCTTTTCACCATTTCGGGAAGGTTTTTATTCGACGCCGCGATAAACCGGACGTCCACCCTGATCGTCTCGGTACCGCCGACGCGTTCAAATTCCCTTTCCTGTAACACCCGAAGCAGCTTGGCCTGCGTTGACAGGGGCATGTCGCCAATTTCATCCAGCAGGATGGTTCCCCCGTCTGCCATTTCAAATTTACCGATCTTCCGGGACTCTGCTCCGGTAAATGCCCCTTTCTCGTGCCCGAAGAGTTCGCTTTCCAGCAGCCCTTCAGGAATGGCCACACAGTTAAGCTTCACAAAAGGTTTGTCTTTACGGAGGCTGTGATCATAAATACTCGTGGCAGCCAGTTCTTTTCCTGTGCCGCTTTCACCCATAATAAGGACGGTTGAATCAGTGGGAGCAACCTTCAGGATCTGGCTGAACAGCCCCCGCATCACCTCGCTCTGTCCAATTGTCTCAGGAAAAAGCTCCTTTGCCTTTACCTTGCTTAAAAGCTTTGTTACCTCTCTCGAAATCAGGTTGAAGTAATCAATCTCATTGGCTTTCAGGGACGTTTTATCAGTCAGGGCATCGGCAAATAACGGCAGTTTTTCAGCTTCCTTTACAAACCTCCGCATTGGTCCCAGGATGAGTGCCGTTATCGCCAGGCCGCATAAAAGGGCGAGCGCAACGCCTATTACCCCCCAAAGTATAAAATCCCCTGACAGTTTATAGGGCGACTTGCTGAACTGAAAGGCAATAATACCGGACAGAACAGACATGCCCATAAAGATGAATGGAATAAGGATATAAAGGCTCAGATTGTATCTTGATTTGCTGCTGAACAATCCGCCTGTCTCGCCTGATTTTTCCGATTTATTTTTCATCGAGGTCTGTTCCAGTTCAATGTTTTCGAACGACTTGAGTCAAATCCCACATGGGAAGAAATATGGACAACGCGAAAAACCCTACCACCACGGCCAGACCCACAATCAAAATAGGACCAATGGCGGCGGACAGTCTTTTTACCGCGTATTCGACCTCATCATCGTAATGAGTTGATATTTCCCGGAGCATCGATTCGAGATCGCCGGATTCTTCTCCGATGGCAATCATATCCACAACCATCGGCGTGAAATATTTTGCGGATCTGAGCGGACCTGAAATACCCTGTCCTTCCTCTACCTGATTCCTGACGCGGTTGAATTCTCTCGTTATAGCCTGGTTGCCTATTGTTCCGCTCAGGATCTCAAGCGATTCCAGGATAGAGACCCCGCTTGATTGCAATATACTGAATACGCTGGAAAAGCGTGACATCATTGATTTGAGAAACAGTGGCCCTACAATGGGTATATTCAGAACAGACATATCCCACAGATATTTCCCCTGTTCCGTCTTCTTGTAATAATACCTGGCGGCAAAAACACCGATGATGATGCATGGGACTATCAACAGCCAGTAATTATCAATAAACTGATACAGATAAATGCTTACGCGCGTCGGCAGGGGCAGCTCAATGCCCGCACGCTCGAATATCCCGGCAAACTTCGGTATAACAAAAGTAAGGAGAACGACAAAAGCGCCCATGAGGGCCACTAAAACAATAACAGGATACTGCATGGCGGCCTTTACGTCTGATTTGATCTTGTGTTCGTGTTCAAGGATATAGACCAGCCGTACGAGCACTCCCGAAAGGGTGCCGCTGTGTTCGCCCGCCTTGACCATGTTGCAATACAAAGGCGGAAAGATGTAAGGATGTTTTATAAAAGCGTCATAAAGGGTCGATCCTTCTCTGATATCAAGGGACAGAGAAGCAATAGCATCCCTCAGCTTCTTGTTTTCAGTCTGGTTCTCCAGGACCCCCAGTAACTGGAGCATCGGCACCCCGGCAGCAATCATTGTCCTGAATTGTTTCGTAAAAAGAATCAGCTCTTCAGGTTTTACAGGGGTGAGTTTTGTATCGATTCTTTGCAACCAGCCGGCAAGAAAACCGGCTCCCTCCTCTTTGATTCCGGAAGGAATATATCCCTGGGCGCTTAACATGCTCTCGGCCATTTCAACCGAATCGGCCTTTATCTTGCCGGTGATGTTTGAACCACCCGGATTAATCGCCTTGTAGGTGTAGTCTGGCATTTAACTCCTTAAATAGTGAACAGTGAACAGTGG
>CAZSYH010000007.1:56712-60230 GCA_964610735.1 uncultured Syntrophaceae bacterium
TCACTAATCACTAATCACTGACCACTGATTCACACCATAATTGTTGATGCCGCTTCTTCGAGGGTTGTTATGCCCGCAACCACCTTGTCTGCGGCATCATCTCTAAGTGTCCGCAACATGCCCGCTGCCCTTGCCGTCTTCGTAATTTCCTGAGCTGTTTTTCCATCCAGAATCAGCTTGCGGATCATTTCATCATTGGTCAGGATTTCAAAAACACCGGTTCTCCCCCGGTACCCTGTATGCATGCATTGAGCACAACCCTTGCCTCGCTGAAAATCGGCGCCTTTCACTTTGTCAAGTCCCCACCCGGACAGAGCTTCTTGTGTCGGTTTGTATGGTTCTTTGCAGTAAGGACAGTTAACCCGCACTAAACGTTGCGCGAATGACACCAGCAAAACGGAGGCAACAAGAAATGGTTCTATTTCCATATCCATTAACCTTGTCACTGCTCCCGCGGCATCGTTAGTATGCACGGTGCTCAGCAACCTGTGCCCGGTCAGGGCTGCCTGAGTCGCAATGCCGGCTGTTTCGGCGTCCCGGATCTCCCCCACCATCACGACATCCGGGTCCTGACGGAGTATGGACCTCAGCCCGCTCGCGAATGTCATCCCGGCCTTACGATTAAGCTGAATCTGGCGTATTTTCGGCATCCTGTACTCTACAGGATCTTCCAGTGTAATAATATTAATATCCGGTCGATTTATTTCCTTCAATATGGAGTAAAGACTTGTGCTTTTACCGCTTCCCGTGGGGCCCGTGCTGAGTATCATCCCGTAAGGTTTCGATATAACAGCTCTCAGTTTTGCGCTGTCCTCCGGGGACATGCCAATACGGTCCAGTGTATAAACACCGGTACTCATATCCAGAAGACGCATAACCAGGTTTTCCCCGTAAATAGTAGGAATAGAAGAAACTCTTACATTAATTTCCCTGTTTTCTATCTTTACCGTAAACCGCCCGTCCTGAGGGATCCGCGATACAGCGATATCCATATTGGAAAGAATTTTTATTCTCGAAATGATCGGCAGGATCATGGCCTTTGACGGCGATGGGACCTCCTGAAGCCTCCCGTCTATTCTGAACCGCAATTGAACAGTATGGGCCTCGGGACTGATATGGACGTCACTTGCTCCCTCCCTGACCGCCTGCGTGATGATGGAATTAACCAGGCGAATAATCGGCGGCTCTGCGGCCTGATCCTGGAGTGAACTTATCTTAACCTCTTCCTCGTCTTCACTGCCGGGTTCGACATCTATTTCGACATCGTCCATTTTTTCCAGCTCTTCCATAAAGCCGGATTGTACCCCATACGTTAATCTGACCAGCTGGTTTATTTCCCGCTCGGAGCAAATAACAGGCTCCACCTCCATGCTGGCAATAAATTCAAGGGCATCAAGAGTATTGATATCCATGGGATCAACCATGGCTACCGTCAGAAGCTTCCCCTTTTTTCTCAGAGGGATCACTTTATTTCTCTGGCAAATGTCAAAGGGAAACAATTCCGCCAGATCGGGCTCTATCGGATATTTGTCCGGGCTGTATCTGTCGATTTTTAATTGCCTGCTGAGAACATCAATAAGTTGATCTTCCTGAACGAGGTTCTGTCGGACTAAATACTGCCCAAGCCTGAGGCCGCTTTTCTTCTGGCTTAACAAGGCCTTCCTCAGCTGGTCCTCCGTCAACAACCCGGCTTCGGTAAGAATTTCCCCTAATTTCTTTCTCTTTTTCAAGATTAATTTTCTCCTTTACTCCCTGCGCCAGTAGCGTGTCCTCTCTGTGGGGCACGGAGGCCCCACGCTACGCTCTCAAGTTAATGCCGAAGTATCGGCCGGCATAGCGGAGGTTTTTTACGAGTCTGTCATTTCTAAATTTGCGAAAAATACTGTATCATCTCCCCAATTTGAGACAATTTTCGAATCCACGGAAATAAGGGCAGGCAACTTGTCAATAGCTTCCTGCGCGGACCTTTCGTCTAAAAACCCGCCTCTGATGAGTATCGAAAATTTGAGACCATCACGGGTATTCCAGTAAGGAAGTATCTGCATCGGGGGCAGCTTGTCGGAATATTGCTGTAACAAAGTGTGCGCGCTCTCAAGCTCGTCTTTCTGCCCTATCTGCAACCGGTACATTGAAGGCGAAGGTTGCGATTCAGCGGAAATAACCGGAAAGCTTATGACATCTCCGGCCGTCACACGGTTCAGATTCCTTATACCGGGGTTGGCTTTCTTAACCAGTATGCGATACTGGTTATTATAAAAACCATAAACAGTCGCTATCATTTTCGATACTATCCATCCCTTTTCCACTCTTAATCTGCCCAATGTGTGAGGATATTCAGGAGTATTAATGGCTTCCAGAACAGGAGCGGGTGGACTCTCCGCTTCGGTATCCTTTGACGCGTTTGTTTCAACTTCTGCTGCTGTCTCACCTTCTTTCTTTTCCGGGACAATAACCGGCTGCTGCACGGGCTGAATGGTTTTCAGACTGTCAACGGGCATGCTTTTTATGTTCTTTCCGGTCTCGACGCTTTGTTCAGAAACCTTTGCCACATCAAAGGCTTCTGACTGTTCATTTGTTAAATGGACATACCTTTTTATATCGTCAATCCCTAAGCCCGTAACGAGCAGGATAACGAGCAGACCGGCAAGAGCAGTTACCTTTGTCCATGATATGGATTTTTTTCTACCGGAATTTTCCCTGTGAACACTGGCTCTGACCAGAAACCAGTTTACCCTGGTCCTGTTCTGAACAATAACGGCAAGAATGATCTGATGGCAGAGCGTTACTATTTTTCGCGGATAACCACCCGTGGCGCTGTGTATGTACCACATGGCCGGATATGTAAAACGCAGAGGGTTCTGACCTGTTTTGCTCGCCTTCTTCATCCTGTATTGAATCATTGACCGTGTATCGCCAAAATTCAGAGGACCTAAATCATAAAGAAAGTTAATCCGGTCTGTAAAGTTGGTCCGCTCTGCAAGGGTTTCCCGAAATTCATTTTGAGCAAAAATAACAATTTGCAACAATTTATGCTCACTGGTTTCATAATTGAGAAATTCCCTTAATATCTCCAGGCAGAATCCGGGAATCTTCTGTCCTTCATCTACGATCAAAACGACGATATTTTCTTTGCCGGCCCCCTGTTCAAGAAGATAATTCTTTATTTCCTCTTTCAGCTGCCATTCCGTCACGGAACCCACAGCTTTTTTTTCAAGGCCGAACATTCTGCCCACAGCGGACAAAAATTCTACAGGATTACCAAAACAGGGATCAAGAAGAAGATGCGTCTTGATATTCTCATCGTCATCAAACTTGCCAATAAGCCGGCGACAAAGGGTCGTCTTGCCGGTTCCTACATTGCCAATTACAATATTCAATCCGCGTCGCAGACGTATCGCTAATTCCAGATTCTGCAGGCATTTTACGTGCTGCGGAGATTGATAGAAAAACTCCGGTTCCGGAGAATTCGAAAAGGGTTCCCTGATAAGATTTAATATCTGATAATATTCCATTCACTG
>CAZSYH010000007.1:60330-66443 GCA_964610735.1 uncultured Syntrophaceae bacterium
ATCACTGACTTTCGTCTTATCCTCCATACCTGTTCCCAGAATATGAGGGGTAATGAATATAAGCACCTCTTCCTTTGCGTCGCTTTTCCCTTCTGATTTAAAAAGCCATCCCAGGAAAGGAATGCTTTTAAGTCCCGGGAGACCTGTGGTTGTATCCTGGATTTTTTGCTTGGTAAGTCCCGAAATGACGATAGTCTGGCCATTCTTTACAATCAGGGTTGTATCAGTCTGCTTTTTATAGATATAAGGATTCCCCTGGACGTTACGCGTATTGTCAACCTCGTCTTTTTTGACGTTGATATCCATCTTCATGTTTTCCCCGTCGATAACATGAGGTGTAATCTCCAGCCGCAGGACAACATCCTCGAACTTGACTTCCCGGTTGCCGTCCTTATCGACTGATACGTAAGGCACTTTTTCGCCATTTTCGGTAAAGGCCGTCTGGTTATCGAGCGTCGTTATAGATGGACTGGAAAGTATGTTGAGCTTTCCGTCACTTTGAAGCGCGTTCAACTGCATATCAAGAATATTGCCGCCAATTGTTCCGAACATCAATCCGAGAGATCCGGCGCCCGTTGCCGACATTCCCGCCGCCGGAAAATTTACGCCAAAACCCTGGCCGCTGATACCCGTCGAACCTGCCACTGGTGTATATCCTCCCGCCAGGGGCGCGCCTGTCCCACTTGTACCGCCCGGAGTCACATACAAATCATGGTTTCCGAGCCGCGGGGCATACATGCCGCCCCACTGAATTCCAAGATCTCGAGCTGTATTTTTTGTTGTTTCTACAATGTTCCCCTCTATCATGATCTGCGGTGTCGGTTTATCTATCTTTTCAATCATGGCGATAATCTTCTTCAGATCATCTCTCGCCGCCTGAATTATAAGAGAGTTCGTATGTTCACTGACCTTTACCGAGCCATAGGTTCCACCTTTTTCGTCTTTGGTCAGAAGCTCCGCCATGTTTTCGCCAAGCTTTTTAGTATCCGCAAAATCAACAGGAACAACCATCGTCATCAACGGCGCTTTCTCCCTCTTCTTCTCCTGCGCGTCTTTCAACTTCAGGTCATTCTCCAGATCCTGTACCGTTGCTATACGGAGGATATTACCCTCCCATATATACGTCAGCATCTGGGAACGCAGGATGCTGATGAACGCTTCATCCCAGGGAACTTCTTTGAAATCCACACTTACACGTCCCTGTATTTCCGACTTTATCAATATATTCTGCCGCACCGACCGTGCCAGCGCGCGAAGAACAGCGCCTACATCAGCATCACGCATCTTAAGGCTTACTTTATCCTCGGGAAGAGTTTTTTCCTCGGGAAGTATATCGCCTTTCTTCATCCCCGGCTCAGGCGGTATTTCAATGGAACGTACCTTTAAGATGGGCGAAGCGTCCCTGGACTCCTGAGACAAGACCTTCCATTTCTCGAAAAATGGATCTTTTTTTACCTCTTTTGTGCCGGCACAACCGAAAAGTAATATGCCTGCCACAATGGCAACAACAAAACATCCAATCTTTTTTCTTGCGTTAAGTACTTTCAAAACCGCCCCCTGCAATGAAAAGGTTACTCTTCTGATAAAAATGGAATTGTTATTTTCTCTCCACCTGTTTTGTCCATAATGATTACACTGGAAGGAGTTATATGTCCTACTTTGTATCCACTCGCCTCCAATTCATCCCCTGCCCGATAGTCCATTCCGTTTATAATGGCTGTCTTTCTTCCTCCGACCTCAAGATAACCGCTGTAGATAAGATTATCTTTCTCTATATTTCTTGCAGATCCCTCTGTCCTTTCTGAATTAAATGTATCAGACGTGGAAAAAGGATCGTTTGTCCACTCTTCTTCGGCACGATCGGCAATGTAAGCTTCAGTTCTGGCAGATTCATCATCCTTTAACACATCTGTAATTTCTCTAACCAGTTTGCTTTCACTGACTGTCGCAATACCCTGACTGACGCTTTGACCCACACAGCGACTGTCTCTGATTTTTTAGACGGCGAGGGAAGCAAAAGAATGTACGCGCCATACAGAACCGCTAAAACTGCTATGAAAATAATAGTCTTTTCTCTCTTCGACATATCACACCTAGTGAATCAGTGATTAGTGGTTAGTGATTAGTGATCAGTTTTCAGAGTCCGGTGCTCGGTGTTCACTGACCACTTACCACTGTTCACTACCCACTGAATTATCCAACTCCCAGCCATAATTTCATTTTAAGTTCCTTGTCCGCTGACCTTTGCTGAATTTCTATTTCCTCTATTTGTCGCATATATGGAACTTTTCCAAGTTCGGTAAGAAAATCACGCAAACCTGAAAAACTTCCTCTGACGGTCGCGTTGATCAATATGGAACCCTGTCCCTTTGAGATGGTTGTAAAGTCCGGATTTACCGATATAATTTCAGTATTGGATTTTCTTGCCAGTCCTTTGAATATTGACGGAATTAAATCAATATTGTTCTTGGGAAGTGAGCTCTTTTCAGGAAGGGGAAATTTATCCGGCGCTGACATTCCACTTTTTTCCACAA
This sequence comes from uncultured Syntrophaceae bacterium, assembly GCA_964610735.1. Lineage (GTDB taxonomy): Bacteria > Desulfobacterota > Syntrophia > Syntrophales > UBA2210 > UBA2210. The sequence continues at coordinate 62,865 of CAZSYH010000007.1, forward strand.
GCTTCGTATAGAGAGGCAAGAGTTCCCTTTGTGTTTTTATGCGCTGTTTAATGCCGGCAATCTCAATGTTCAGAGTATTTAATGACTTATAATAAGGATAAAGGACAAAAAGGATGACGGTCGCAATGATAACTGTAGAAATCAGAAGATAAATAACGCTGCGAACCGGGACGATGTCGTATCGGATTTTCATATTATGCCCTCGTCGAATTTGACGTTGAGGATAAAGCGGAGCACCTCAACATTTTTGAAGGATTCGGCGTTACTTTTAGTAATCTTTGCCTGGCTGAACACGGGGGAGCTTTGCAATTTAAGGACATACGCTACAAGAGAATCTTCAAGTGAATCCATGCCTCCGGAAACGATGCCTTCTATTGTCACACTGCCGGCTCTTTTGCTCCCTTTCTCTTCCGCTGCCGGAGTTGTTCCCATATGAGCAGTTACATGAAGAAGGCGAATATTTGAAGGAGTGATCAGAGACAGTTCTTTGATAGCTGCAATTCCCAGATATCTTTCGCTGTATTCCCTTACACGATTCAGGTCATCCTTAACCTTGGAAACAAAAATGGGAATTATGTTTTCATCAACAACGATATTCTGTTTTAATTGTTGCTCAAGCTCTGTGATTACGGACTTCTTTTCGTTGGCTGCACTTACCATCGCAAAGAGAACGGCAACACAAACCAGCAAAACAGCGGCAACAGCCGCAAACATCAGACGGTTGCCTTTTTCAATATTTGACCGCGTTTCCTTGTTCTTATACGTGAACAGAAGATTGGGAGTGCGTGACGGATCTGACAGCGCGGCGCCCAGGGCCGGCACAAGAGAAACTCTGTCAGAGGCAGACAGGGAGGAAGTAATCTCACCGGCAAGCGGTCCTCCCGGCTCCAGGGGATCCAATACCGCTTTTGCAATTCCCAGATCATTACCGATGTAATCCACTAGAGGCTTGCATGCAGTTATCGAAGTTGAAATATATATGGCGCTTACTTTTTCATTTCCAAGTGTCACCGTGGAATGTTGAAATGTTCTATCTACCTGCCTGATCAATCTGTCCAGGGCCGGATGAATCCATTCGATAATATCTTTTTCGTCGAGATTGAAATGCGTTCTGATATCTTCGGAAGAAGGTGAATCCGGACTGAGACCGAGCAGCACATTTCGCGCGTCTTCTATCTTCATAAAAGCATTCCCCGCAAAATCACCGGGCACAGACGCTTCAAGCAGCGATTCTTCAAGCCAGGCCTTCTCTACGCTCTCATTATACCCTTCCATAAGGTCCTGGGCCATACTGTCTGACCCGGTCCTGATACTCCGGGTCATAACAAGGTTGCCTTTGGAAAAGATATTGATACGCGCCCGGTCCATTTCAATGTCGAGGGTAGCAACTGTCTGGTCAAGAGCTGGTATCCAATTTGTCTTAAACAGGTTTTGGATCCCAAAGGGGGCTATTGCCAGTCCACCCAGGGGATATCCGATATCCTCAAAAAGGCGCTGTATTTCCTGTACCTCTTGCAGCGGAGCGGTATAAACCATGGCTGCAAGCTTGGGCACTCCGTCTTCAATAACTTCGTCTCCTATCTCAAAATCAAGAATAACCTCCTTCTCTTTAAAGGACATTGCCTTTTTTGCAGTCCATTTAACGGCACTCTCAATTTGTTTTTTTGCTACTTTTGGTATTCGGATGGAAGCTACTTCGACCAGGGGGGAGGACATATTTGCCCATAGATTAAATTTTCCTGCGGAGTCACAGAATTTATGGAGCTCAGACCTTAAAAAACTCGCGAATTCGGGAGTATCTCTGGGTTCTAATGGCACAATACTGTGATCAAGGAGCGTCCACTGGTTGTCGGAAGACTGGGTAACCTTAATCAACTTTAAAGTGTGGAGATCTATATCTATACCGATTGAAACTGTCTTGCGCGATTGCAGCACTTCCGGGAGGGGCAACCTGCTTTTTCCCACGGATGGGGGAGGTCCGGGTGTTTGCACAAACTTGCTTGACGTTTTCTTGCTGCGTATAACATCAAGTAGCTTTTCGGTCGAAGAAACCTCTTTATTTGAAGCCAAATTCCTCTTCCCCCATTCTCTTCATCAACTAACCGGAATACACTCAAATATTACTTCGTTTTGCCTTATCAAAATAAAGATTGTTTTCGATTGAGGGTAACCTGCCGCAAATTTCCCTGAACATTAGCTGATAAACGAAGTTTATTCAAGAGTTTTTTGCATAACCATTTATAAGCAATACTGTTAATCGGTGGTCAGTGGTCAGTGGTCGGTGATCAGGGTGAAAGATTGTTCCACATTTTTCGTTTTTCTGACAATCAGAATTAATGTTCTTGAAAAATAGCATTATTCAGTGTACTATCCACAACCAGTAAACTTTGCAACCAGTGGAAAATAATAGATAAGTCATTAATGTTTTCAAATTAATCACTGCGTTGGAAGCATACATAACCAAAGGTAAGCAAAAAATGAAGCAGAAAAAACAGAACACGAAGAGCGAAAAAAGAAAACGCGTACTCCTAACGGATCGCCTGGTATTGATTGGAGTTGGTCTTGGAGCATTATACTGGTTAATCGATGCCGTTCTTAACATCTTTCTGGCACAATCAGGGCTCAATGCGTTTCAGCTTCTCATTACTCCTCCGCCAAATCCAAGCTGGACGCGGCTGATAGTTTTATGCCTTTTTATTATGTTTGGCGCGCATGCCCAGTTCGTTGAAAACGAACGCAAGGGTGAGACAGAACGAAGGGAGGAAGAGTCGGCCCTGCGTGAACGTTTCCAGAGGCTTCTCTCTCCCGACCTGTCCGAAATGGTAGTCTCAGGCCAGTTAAAGGTTGAAAAAGGAGGGGAGAAGCGCGAAGCCACTGTAATGTTTGCCGACTTCCGTGGTTTTACCAGAATAAGCGAAGAAAAAGATGCTAAAGAAATGCTCAAGATACTCAACGAATATTTTGAAGTGATTGTCAATGTTGTATTCCGCCATGCGGGAACGGTGGACAAATTTATCGGTGACGAGATAATGGTACTCTGGGGCGCGCCGGTTACGCGCGATGATGATCCGGTCCGCGCTGTCCGTGCCGCTCTTGAGATACAATCTGAACTTAAAGCATTTAATATGTCACGCGCGGCAGAGGGGTTGATCCAGATCCATCTCGGAATCTCAATGAACACCGGGAATCTGGTCGCAGGCTACATCGGTTCAACACGCACGATGAGTTACTCCGTAATAGGTGACGTCGTCAATGTGGCACATGGGATCTGCCCGGCCGCAAAGGCCGGTCAAATCATTGTTTCCGAAAACACATACGCTCACGTTAAAGACGTTTTCGAAGTGGCGAAACTCGCGCCCTTTCGTGCCAAAGGCAAAAACGATCTGATTCCCATATACGAAGTCCTTAGCGAAAAATCATGATTGCTGGTGTCGGGAATACGGATTAATCAGATTAACGAAAAAAGGGTTATCGCCTTTCCGGGCGTAACCCTTTAATTTCATTTGGTGCCGGAGCTCGGAATCGAACCGAGATGGACTTGCGTCCGGGGGATTTTGAGTCCCCTGCGTCTACCAGTTT
>CAZSYH010000008.1:0-58384 GCA_964610735.1 uncultured Syntrophaceae bacterium
GCCGGACAGGGATTTTTTCTTCCCTCGATTCAAGGGCCTTTCTGATCATTTCCTGCGCCTTTTCTGAAACTTTAAACATTCTGTTTTTTCCTTTATATTTGTTATTCTTGATTGGATCTTCTAACGAGTTTCACATAACCGTTTACAGATACGCGGGTTATAATAAGGTCGGCACTCCAGTATGTCAAATGGGTTTTTAAACAATTGGTTTTTAATCTATTGGACAGATATCCCGAATATCCACGACTCCGTCGAGGGTTTCACGCGCTCTCTTTTTGTCGGAAGCAAAGACTCGTATGCAGGCGCCGCAGTCGGAGCTGAGATGGCGCGGCACCGGTATTATCTTGTAAGAAATGCCTGCCCTTTTGAAGAGTTTTTCGGCAAGCAAAACTTCGCTCGTCGAGTCAAAGAGAAGGACAAGACAGGTTTTTGTGGCCATCATATTCTGATCACCTCTGAACAAGTTTTTCCACGGCGGAAAGAACAGCTTGAATATCGTCCTTTTCAAGGAAGTATCCCAGACTGAGCCTCACAGTTCCCGCTGAAAAGGTCCCGATGGTTCTGTGGGCGGCAGGCGCACACTGCAAGCCCGGTCTCGACATGATATTGAACTCTTCATCGAGGGCCATGGCAACGATGGAGCAATCCATACCCTCTATATTAAATGAAACAACAGCTGTCTGCTTTTTCGCGTCACCGCACCCGTACAGGGTAACCTCCGGAATGGATTTGAACCCTTCCACAAGAATTGCCGTCAGTTCCGACTCTTTTTTTCTTATGGTTTCTATCCCGACCGAGCGGATAAACCGGATGCCGGCTTTGAGGCCTGCAATCCCTATCACATTCGCGGTGCCCGCTTCATATTTGTCGGGAAGAAAATCCGGGTGTTCCTCCGACTCGGATTTGCTGCCTGTACCGCCGGTCATGATCGGGCAGATTTCTTTTTCCAACTCCTCGGCCATGTAAAGCCCTCCCGTTCCCTGAGGACCGAAAAGGGACTTATGCCCGGTAAACGCGAGGATGTCTATGAACATTTTCTCCACATCTATCGGAATGGCACCCGCGGTCTGCGCGGCATCAACGCAAAATATGACCCCTTTTTCACGGGCGATTTTCCCTGTTTCGGCGATGGGCATGATTGTGCCCGTAACGTTGGAGGCATGGGTAAGATAGATTGCCCTTGTATTTTTCTTTATAGACCGTCCCACATCATCCGGGTCCATCTCGCCGGAAGGTGAGCAGGGTATAATTGACAGTTCTACGCCGCTTTTCTCCATGACCCTCAGTGGGCGCATCACTGAGTTATGCTCCATTCCGGATGTGATTACATGGTCGCCGGGTTTTAAAAGACCGGAGATGGCGATGTTGAGAGATTCTGTCGCGTTTTTGGTAAATACGACTCTGAGAAGATTTTTTACGCCGAAAAGCTCTGCAAGAGACTCCCTCGCGTCCAGAACAACCCGCCCGGCATCCAGAGACATGCGGTGTGCTGATCGTCCCGGACTTGCCCCGATTGAGTGAGAATATTCCGCCATTGCCTTTATGGTTTCCTCAGGTTTTGGCCATGACGTGGCGGCGTTATCCATGTAGATTATTTTCTCCATATTATTCATCCTGATTTTGGTTTTCTGATGATACGTGGTTTCCGGTTCCTGAAAAATTTATTTCCGGATGGACACTACGTAAAAACGACAGATTGGTCAAATTCAAATAAACTATAAGATTGGGGATAGCTATAGAAATAATTTATAGGTTTAGGAATGAATAACTCTGATTCCAACCAACTTGACAGGTGGGCAGGGCGACTTCAGTTGCCTCTGCCCCTTTATTATTCCTGAATAGTTACGTTGAAAGAGAAACTGCGCCGCGTTAAGCCCCCTATCCCTGCAGGACCATCCGCAGATCTTCCTCGATGTCTTTCAGCCGGTCGATATCGGCCTCCTGAATCCTGCCACCCTTCGCCGTGAGCCTTATCTTTAACTCTTCCAGTTCTTTCTCGAGGCTGATAACGGTGGCGCCCATGACCTGCTGCAGGTCTTCCGGTGCCGCCTCAGGGGCCATCGCGCTGGTCATTTTCTGGAGTTCAAGGATCAGGGATTCTCTCATCCGGGGAACATAGGTCTCCAGATTGAGGTCTTCCCTGAGCTTGGCTGCGAGGGCCTCGCTGGCCGTTGTCTCGCCATGAGTTACAAAGACACGGGGATGTGATTCGGCGAAGTTTCCCGCCCATTCCAGAAGACCCTTCTGGTCCGCGTGCGCCGAGAATCCGCCGATGGTAAAGACCTTTGCCGCCACGGTGACGTCTTCTCTGAATACCCTGACCCGCTTTTCTCCGTCCACTATCCTTCTTCCGGTGGTGCCCATGGCCTGGAAGCCCACGATGACGACGCTGGCCCCCTCACGCCACAGGTTGTGTTTGAGGTGATGCTTGATCCTTCCTGCGGTGCACATACCGCTCCCCGCTATGACGATTGCGGAGCCCGGTTTTCTATTGATCGCTATGGATTCTTCGGTCGAGGGGGTGAATTTCAGGTTGGGCATATCAAACGGATCAAACCCCTGGTCCACTATGGCCTTCGCCTCTGCGTCGAAGTATTTCTTGTTTTTACGGAATATCTCAGTGGCTTTGATCGCGAGCGGGCTGTCAAGGTAGATCGGTATATCGGGCAGAGAACCCTTCCGCTGAAATTCGCCCAGAATATAGAGTATCTCCTGGGTTCTCTCTACCGCGAATGCCGGGATGACAACTTTTTCATTGTTTGATACGGCATATTCGATAGCATCCAGGAGTTCCGTCTTACTGTCCTCAAAAGAGCGGTGCAGGCGGTTTCCATAAGTCGATTCTATAAAAAGATAATCCGCATCTGTAATCTCGAAGGGATCTTTAACGATCAGCTGGCGGTTTTTCCCGATATCTCCCGAGAAAACGACCTTTGTTTCCGCGCCCGCGTCTTCTATCCACAGCTCTATGATCGAAGAGCCAAGGATATGCCCCGCATTTCTGAAGCGCGCTTTTATCCCCGGTTCGATGTCGATGACCTGATCCCGCTCCACGGGAGAAAGGTATTGAAGGCTCGCCTGAGCGTCTTCCACTGTATAGAGCGGTTCAATCCCCTTTTTGCTCCTGCGCTTGTTTTTTCGCGTCTGCCACTCCGCCTCCATTTCCTGTACATGTCCTGAATCAAGGAGCATTACATCGCACAGTTGTACAGTGGGGGGAGAGGTGATAATTTTTCCGCGGAAGCCGTCTCTGACCAGTTTGGGTATCCTTCCGCTGTGGTCGATGTGCGCGTGGGTCAGCAGGAGGGTGTGTATCTCCCGGGGATCAAATCCCCAGTCAGCCGAGTTGCGCCACTCGGTTTGTTTCCCTCCCTGAAAGAGACCGCAGTCCACCAGTATCTTTGTGCCGCGGGAGTCTTCGATGAGATAATTTGATCCGGTTACCGTTCCTGCGGCGCCCATGCATGTTATCTTTATCATGGCATATTCCTGATCCTGTTGATTAATGGTCTTTTCGCCCAATCTCTGCGTTATGCTCAAAAAATAATCCTCGAAATATCAACTATATGTCTGTGGTTATTTTTTTCGCATGCCTTGATCTTGAACGAAAATCCTCATAACTCAACAGAATCATCTCCTTTCCTTTAAAATTCTATACTGTTGGGTGTCCGTGGAAAGGGTATAACGTCCCTTATGTTTGATATACCGGTGATCAGCATCACCAGACGCTCGAATCCCAGACCGAAACCGCTGTGCGGAACGCCTCCAAACCTTCTTGAGTCCAGATACCACCAGTAATTATCTTTAATCAGGCCGGCCTCATCCATCCGATCCTCCAGGATATCGAGACGCTCTTCGCGCTGACTGCCCCCTATTATCTCCCCTATGCTTGGCACAAGCACATCCATGGCGGTAACTGTTTCCCCGTCGGGGTTTACCCTCATGTAAAAGGGTTTTATCGTGGCTGGGTAATCGTAGACTATGACAGGCCCCTTGAAATGCTGCTCGGTCAGATAGTGTTCATGCTCGGACTGGAGGTCTTTCCCGAATCCCACATCATAATCGAATTTGTCTTTGACCCTGCTCAATATGTCCACGGCTTCCCGGTATGGAAGTCTTATAAAATCCGATGAGGCTATATTCTCCAGGGTTGCCATCAAGCCCTTATCCACAAACTTCGCAAAGAGCTCAAGATCATCGCGACACGTGTCCATTGCGTAAGCGACCAGATACTTTACCATCTCTTCACCGAGATCCATGTCGCCCGCAAGATCGCAGAACGCCATCTCCGGTTCCACCATCCAGAACTCTGCGGCATGTCGCCTGGTATTGGAATTCTCGGCCCTGAATGTGGGTCCGAAGGTATAGACATCACCCAGGGCCAGCGCGAACAGCTCCGCCTCAAGCTGGCCCGACACGGTCAGGTTTGCCTGCTTTCCGAAAAAATCCAGGGAGAAATCCACTGCTCCATCTGTTTTCGGAAGATTGCCCGTGTCCAGGGTTGTTACTCTGAACATCTCTCCAGCCCCTTCGCAATCAGACGCGGTTACAATGGGGGTATGAATGTAGGTAAAGGCCTTTTCCCTGAAAAACTTATGTATGGCGTATGACAGCTCTGATCTGATGCGAAATGCCGCTCCATACTTATTTGTTCGTGGTCTGAGGTGCGCGATGGTGCGTAGAAACTCGTCGCTGTGGCGCTTCTTCTGCAGGGGGTACGAGTCTGGCGCTATACTGATTATCTCTATGGAGTCCGCCTGTATCTCCCATTTCTGTCCCTTGCCTTTTGATGCCAGCAGCTTCCCGGTTACGGCCACCGCGGAACCGGTTGACAGTTTCAGAATGTCGTTGTAGTTGTCCAGACCGTGGTCTGCGATGACCTGTATATTTGCAAGGCATGACCCGTCATTAATCTCAATAAAGGAAAATCCTTTTGAATCACGCCTGGTCCTGACCCATCCCTTGATCAGGATCTTGTCCACAGGCGATTCTGACTTCAAAAGCCTGAATATCTTTGTTCGTTTCATTGTCCGTCCTCTTATAATAAAAAGATCTTGTTTTTACCGCATTTTTCAATCATGTCTTCGGGCCATATACTTGCCTGTATTTCGCCAATATGGGCCTTCCTCAGGTAAAACATGCAGAGCCGCGACTGGCCGATGCCGCCTCCGATAGAGAGTGGCAGTTCCCTATTGATCAGACGCCTGTGAAAGAGCAGTTCCTTTCTTTCCATGTTGTCGGTAATCTCAAGTTGCCTTAGGAGGGCCTCCGGGTCTACCCGGATTCCCATGGATGAGAGCTCATACGCGCAATCGAACATCGGATAGTGTACAAGAATATCTCCGTTGATTCCCTTGCGCCCTCCCGCAGTAGGGGTGGACCAGTCATCATAATCAGGAGCGCGGCCGTCGTGCGGATTACCGTTTTTCAGTTCGCCCCCGATTCCTATAACAAAGACGGCTCCATATTCCCTGCATACGATATTTTCCCGTTTTTTGGGTGTAAGATCGGGATATCTTTCCTCCAGCTCTTCGCTGTGGATGAAGGTAATCTCTTCGGGAAGTATCGGCTCGATAACGTTGCGCCGGTAGCAGATGTACTTTTCCGTTCGTCGTATGACATCGTATATCTTTCTCACGATACACTTCAAAAATTCCAGGTTTCGTTCCTCTTCCGATATCACTCTTTCCCAGTCCCACTGGTCCACATATATTGAATGTGTATTGTCCAGCACCTCGTCCGGTCTTATGCCATTCATGTCTGTGCATAAACCACGGCCCTGTTTTACGCCGTAATCGGCCAGCATCATCCTCTTCCATTTCGCGAGAGACTGTGCCATCTCAACGCCCATGTTGCCGGCTCCTTTCAAATTGAAAGAGACAGGTTTTTCAATTCCATTGAGATCATCATTAATCCCCGTGCCTGCTTTGACGAACAGAGGCGCTGTCACGCGCATCAGGTTCAATTCGAAGGACAGGTTAATCTGGAAGAAGGCTTTGATCTGACCGATGGCCTTTTCTGTTTCGTGCAGATCGAGCAATGGTTTGTAATGCTCCGGGATATACAAATTTGACTCCATAAAACGACTCCTGCTGAAAATTTCCCGCGCGTTTAAAAAACGCCTTGCAGGATACTATCGGGCGGACACTATCAAACCTTGGGATTTGTTGCAAGATAATAGCCGGTATAGGTTCAGAATGTGTAGGATAACGATATCGCGCCGTACTGTTGTTCTTTTTCCTGCGTTGTAAATTCTTTTGTCTGATAGACGTGGGAGTACGTGATCTTGAACCGGCCGGCAATAATTCCGATTCCTCCTACAAAACAGGCGACAAAATGTTTCTTGTCAACGCTGTGACTGTCCCGGAATGTGTTCCCGTCGAGCAGGATATTCCGTGCCACAGCAGTTCCGTCAACGGCAAGAAAGAGATGGATGCCAACACGGTGAAGGAAGCGGGAGAAGCGCGGATCAGTGTTGTCAACAGGCGCATTGCTGTCCGAACCCGGTCTGATGATAAACGTCCCGAAATCATTCGGAAGGTTCCAGCCAAACCTGACCTCCCCTCCCGCATCGGTACCGGTAAAGGCGTTTCCGATGCCGCATCCTACGTGGGGGATACAGTCAGAACCGAAGCCACGGCTATATTTCCGCTGGAACAGCCGCCATTTGCGTTCAAAGAAGACATTGAGGATCGGTTCGTCGTGAAGCTGATGCTCCCATCCCTTGGGATCCTGCGCATCTACCCAGTGATGGATGGTTTTCTGACAATCCTCAGCGTAAGAGTGACGGCCGACGATTCCCACATCGAACTCAAGGGTGTCCATCTGCCGGTCGTTTTTGCTGTGGAACCCGACGGCCAGGTATGTAATCCCTGCATAGGGCCGGGCGTCTTTGATAAGATCACTCCGTTCAATCTCCTCCGGCGTGTAAATGCTCTGCCCCAATGAGAAGGATACGGAACGCTGGCATTCCGGTTTATTTATGAAGGGCAAGCGTTCAATGAGCGGATAACTCCATTCGGGGACGAGAGGGTCGTCTCGATAGTCTGAAAGGTCCGGCGAGATCCATGAGAGCTTTGTTCCGTGCGTGTACTGCCGATCCGTATTGTAGAAGAGATCATTCTCCATGTAAAGGGTAACAGTGCTCATGCGCCGCGCGATATCATTTTCGGCAAAAGCCCGGCAGGGCAGGATGAACATACAGCAAAGGAGAAATATGAGGAATGGCTTTGCATTCCAGGTTCTACGTGTTTTCATGGTATGATAGGTTTACATTTTCCCCACCGCTCTGTCAACTTATGCGGAAGAGATCCTGTATCCGTAGCGTACCCGGCAATAGACGCCGATGGTGACCCAAAAAACTTTTTCCATCGAGTACAAATCAATTATTCACACCACTCTTTTCTAAAAATTTTTACTTGACAACCAACAGCAAAGATTATAGGTGGACCGTTCGGTTCAAAAACTGACCGGGCGGTTTTATGTTATGGATGTAGACAAAAAACAAGAACGCAAGAAGGTTCTGGAGGCCTTTACAAGACAGGGCATCCTTGATGCCGCCATCGGTTTGTTGACGCGCGAAGGCGTTCAGGGCCTGACGATGGACCGGGTGGCAATGGAAGCCGGCGTTGCGAAGGGAACGCTGTACGTCTATTTCACAAACAAGGAAGAGATTCTGGACGCGGCCCTTGATGCGAGTTTTGATCCTCTGATTACAGAGCTGTCTGCACTTCTGGATGACGATTGTGTCCCTGACAGGAAACTGGCGGAATTTTCTCTCTGCCATTTGCGGTTCTTCGACGAGCACAGGGATCTGATCCGTGTCCTCTTTTTCGACCGGGAGAGGACGCATTCCGAGAAAAACCATTATGCCGACAACAGGTACCAAACCTCCGTAAAACAGGTAGCCGCTGTCTTGGATGAGGGGGTTCGGCAGGGCCTGTTTTCCTCCCTGGACTTGATGAAGGGTGCCGCCATGTTTATCGAAGCCAATATGGGAATGGTGATGCAGCGTATCCATGACGGGATTTCAGGTGATGTTGAAAAAGACGCAAAACAGATTACAGATTTATTCATGGAAGGATTAAGGAAGAGGAAGTAAGGAGTGCCACAATGTCTCCATGCATGAGATCCCGAACGTCATTCCGGATACTCTCTTTGTTTATCATTTATAATAGTAATTAGGAGAATCTGATGCAACTCAGTAGAACTGTTTATGAGCCCCTTAAATGGAGTGTGGTCTTAATGGCCATGTCGGCCGGTCTCTTGATGGGAGGTTGCGACGACACCGGGCGGGCACAACCCCCGCCACGGGTACCGGAGGTAGCCGTGGTAACGATCCAACCCCAAAAGGTTGTATTGACCACCGAATTGCCCGGTCGTACCTCTGCCTTCCGTGTAGCGGAGATCCGGCCCCAGGTCAACGGTCTTATACAGAAACGCCTGTTTACGGAAGGTTCGGATGTCAAGGCAGGCCAGGCGCTCTATCAGATAGATCCCGCTCCCTTTCAGGCGGCACTTGACAATGCCGAGGCCGCTCTTGGCAGGGCTGAGGCCAGTCTGTCTGCGATTCATTTGCGGGTCGAACGCTATCAGGAACTGCTTGCCGTCAAGGCGGTCAGCCGGCAGGATTATGATGATGCGGACGCTGCCTTAAAACAGACCGAAGCCGACATTGAGTATTGGAGGGCGATGGTTAAGACGGCGCGCATAAGCCTGGAATATGCCAGGATTACAGCCCCCATCTCCGGACGGATCGGCAGATCCAGCGTGACAGAGGGCGCTATCGTCACGGGTTATCAGCCCGTTGCCCTGGCAACCATTCAACAACTGGATCCCACTTACGTGGATGTGCCCCAGTCTACCACCGAAGTGTTGCGCCTGAAGCGCCGCTTGGAGGGTGGCCATCTGGATCAAAACGGAGCGAGTCAGAAAAAGGTCAAGCTCATCCTGGAAGACGGCACGGCATATCCACTGAAAGGGACGCTGCAGTTTCGCGGTGTCACGGTAGATCCAACGACCGGCTCGGTCATCCTGCGGGTTGTCTTTCCCAATCCGAATGGAGTCCTGCTGCCGGGCACGTTCGTCCGGGCAGTGATGGAAGAAGGTGTCGATGAGCAGGCTATCCTGGTTCCTCAACAGGCTGTTTCACGCAACCCGAAGGGGAATCCCTTTGCGCTGATCGTGGATGCCGAGGGCAAGGTTGATCAACGAATGCTCATGCTCGACCGGGCCATCGGTGACAAGTGGCTCGTCTCAGCCGGCCTTGCTCCCGGCGACCGGGTGATCGTTGAGGGGATACAAAAGGTAAAACCCGGCATTTCCGTGAAGGTTGTTTCTTTTGAAGCCGGCAGAAAAGAAAATAGCGGGGAGCATAAAAATACGACCCGGCCGACTGCTGAATCGAATTAACGGAGGCTTGTAATGTTATCGAAATTCTTCCTGGATCGTCCGGTTTTCGCCTGGGTTATCGCCATCATCATGATGGCGGCGGGAGGGCTGGCGATCTACAACCTGCCCATTTCTCAGTATCCCCAGATGGCTCCGCCCACCATCGCGATTTCAGCCTCGTATCCGGGTGCGTCATCGGAAACCGTGGAAAACAGCGTTACCCAGGTCATTGAGCAGAAGATGACCGGTCTGGATAATTTGATCTATATGTCCGCCTCCAGTGATTCAGCGGGCGGCTCCCGCCTGGAATTGACCTTCGCACCAGGGACCGATCCGGATATCGCCTGGTCCAAGGTGCAAAACAAAGTTCAGTCCGCCGTGTCGAGCCTCCCCGATGTAGTGGAGAGCCAGGGTGTGCAGGTCACCAAATCCACCAGGAACTATCTTTTGTTCGTTGGCCTGATTTCGGAAGACGGCTCGATGGACGGCACGGACCTGAGAGACTATGCCAAATCCAACCTGGAAAAAATTCTGGCGCGCGTCCCCGGCGTGGGCGAGGTGGAAGTTTTCGGCGGCGGATATGCGATGCGCATCTGGCTCAATCCCCAAAAGCTGACGGATTATCATCTGACCGTGGAAGATGTGCTCGCCGCGCTCAAATCCTATAATGTGGAGGTTTCCGCAGGCCAATTCGGCGGGGCGCCCGCCGTTCCCGGCCAGCGTTTAAATGCCTCCATCGTTGTTCAGAATATGCTTTCAACGCCGGAGGAGTTTGCCAATATTCCTCTCCGGACCAATCCGGACGGCTCCATTGTGCGCATTGGCGACGTGGGACGAACCGAGCTGGGCACAGAGATTTACGACATCCTGGTTTCTAACAACGGCAGACCTTCCGCGGGTATCGCCATCCGACAGTCTCCGGACGCCAACGCGCTGGACACGGCTGATGCGGTAAAAGCGAAAATGGCGGAGATGAGCCGGTTTTTCCCCGCGGGATTGAAAGTCGTCTATCCCCATGACTCAACCACCTTCATCAAAGTCTCTATTAATGAAGTGATCAAGACCTTGGTCATTGCCATCGTACTGGTCTTTCTGGTGATGTTGCTTTTCCTGGGCAACATGAGGGCTACCCTGATTCCCACCATCGCTGTGCCGGTAGTCCTTTTGGGTACATTCGCCATTTTAGGGCTCTTCGGGTTCTCCATCAACATGCTGACGATGTTTGCCATGGTCCTGGCCATCGGCCTACTGGTGGACGACGCCATCGTGGTGGTGGAAAACGTGGAACGGATCATGGTGGCGGAAGGGCTTCCGCCTAAAGAAGCCACGGCCAAATCCATGGAGCAGATTACGAGTGCGCTGGTCGGCATTGGACTGGTGCTCTCAGCCGTTTTCGGCCCTATGGCATTCTTCCCGGGCTCCACAGGCGTCATCTATCGTCAGTTCTCTATTACAATTATTTCCGCGATGCTCCTTTCGGTCGTTGTGGCCTTGATCCTGACGCCGGTTTTGTGCGCGGGCTTGCTCAAACCGGTGAAGGCCGGGCATGAGCCGTCTGAAAATGCCGTCTTCTTCCTGCGGCCGTTTTTCCTGTGGTTTGACCGCGTGTTTTTCAACCTCCGGGACCGCTATGTGGGATTGATCGGTCATTCCCTCTCCAGGAAAAAACGCTATCTGGCCGTCTTCCTCGTGATCGTCGTGGTCATGGGGGTCCTGTTTCTGCGCATGCCCACAGCCTATCTCCCGGATGAGGACCAGGGAATCCTGCTTGCCCAAGTGATCATGCCCACCGGTAGTACTCTGGAACAGACCGGAGAGATTACGACGCAAATTGAAAAATATTTTAATGAAAATGAAAAAGGAGCTGTGGAGATGGTGATGACCATTACCGGTGTCGGATTTTCCGGACGGGCGCAGAACAACGGCATGGTCTTTATCCGGCTCAAGGACTGGCACCTGCGCAACAGGGCTGATTTGAAAGCCAAGGCCGTTGCCGAGAGGGCCATGCGGTCCCTTTCAAACATCCGCAATGCCATGGTGTTTGTTTTCCAGCCGCCGGCGGTTCCCGAGCTGGGCATGTCCATGGGATTCGACTTTCAGTTTCTGGACAGGGGTGCTCTTGGTCATCAGGGTCTGATGGCCGCCCAGTATCAACTTCTCGGCATCGTGGCCAAGGACCCTAGGGTAACTAAAGTCCGGCCCAACAGTATGGCGGATGTGCCTGAATACCGCATCGACGTGAACTGGGAAAAGGCCGGTGCCTTGGGCGTCCCGATTACCTCCATTCACAGGACCCTCTCGGCGGCTTTCGGCAGCGCCTATGCTAACGATTTCATTCAGGGTGGCCGCGTAAAAAGGGTGTATATCCAAGCGGATGCTCCCTACCGCATGCTGCCCAAAGATCTGGAAAAATTATACGTCCGCAATACCGTAGGCAAGATGGTGCCTTTTTCTTCGTTTGCCTCGGGTCGCTGGACGTCCGGAGCTCCGAGGCTCACGCGTTTCAACGGATTTCCCTCCATTAATATCTGGGGGGAACCGGCGCCGGGCAAGAGCTCGGGCGAGGCCATGCAGGCCATGGAAGACGCGATGGGAAAGCTTCCCAGCGGTTTCGGTTTCGACTGGAGCGGACTTTCCTACCAGGAACGGATGGCCAGCTCCCAGGCGCCGCTTTTGTATGCCTTTTCCATTTTCGTGATTTTTCTGTGTCTGGCCGCGCTCTACGAGAGTTGGACCATTCCCATTGCGATCCTGCTGGTCCTCCCCCTTGGGGTTATCGGCGGAGTCATCGCCTCAAGCATGCGTGGGCTGGCCAACGATGTCTATTTCCAGATCGGACTTCTGACTACGCTGGGGCTTGCCACGAAAAACGCTATCCTGATTGTCCAGTTTGCCAAAGGCGGACTGGACAAAGGCATGGGGATCATCGAAGCCACGATTGAGGGAGCAAAGCTCCGCTTCCGCCCGATTCTTATGACCTCGCTTGCCTTCGGGTTCGGGGTTCTGCCCCTTGCCGTGACCACCGGCGCCGGGGCGGGCGCCCAAAATGCCATAGGCACCGGCGTACTGGGAGGGATGGTTACCGCCACCGTCCTGGTGGTTATTTTTGCGCCCCTCTTCTATGTGCTGATCGAAAAGATCTTTGGCAAAAAAGGGAGACGTGAATCAGCCGAAACAGATGGCGCAAGTCCATCAGGGGATGAATGATATGAATAGAAAATTGTTTCTTCTACTGTGTATAACAATCTTCCTTCTGGGAGGCTGCTCCCTGGCCCCGGAATATACACGTCCTGAATCCCCAATTCCTGAAAGCTGGCCGACCGGCGCGGCATACAAAGATACCCAGGTTGTAACCGTCGCTCCGACAGACTCGGAGTTGAAGTGGCGGGAATTCTTTACCGATAAGCGGCTTCAAAAGGTCATCGAGACGGCCTTGAACAGCAGCTGTGATCTGCGGATTGCCGCCCTGAATGTGGAAAGGGTCCGAGCCCTGTACGGCATTCAACGGGCTGAGCTGTTCCCCACGGTCGATGCGGTGGGCAGCGGGAGTAAACAACGCGTACCCGCCGATCTTTCGGCCACCGGAAAATCGATGACGGCGGAACAATACGGTGTCAATCTGGGCATCAGTTCCTGGGAGATCGATTTCTTCGGCCGCATCCGTAGTCTGAAAGATCGGGCCTTGGAGGAATACCTTGCTACGGAGGAGGCTCGCCGCAGCGCACAGATTGCGCTGGTGTCCGAGGTTGCCAGGGTGTACCTGACCCTTGCCGCGGATCGGGAAAACCTTAAGCTGGCCCGGGCCACCCTTGAAACTCAGCAGGCGGTCTATGCTTTAATTCAAAGACGTTATGATGTTGATGTTGCGACTGAACTTGATCTGCGACGAGCGCAAATTCCGGTGGATACGGCCCGAGGAGATGTCGCCCGCTTCACGCAACTGGCAGCCCAGGCCCAAAACGCCCTGAACCTTCTGGCAAGCTCTCCGGTGCCCGAAGATCTCTTGCCGGTGGGCCTGAGCATCGGCAACCCTCTCAAAGATATTTCTCCAGGGCTTTCCTCCGATGTGCTTCTGAACCGGCCTGATATTATGGCAGCAGAACATCGGCTCAAGGGGGCCTACGCCTTTATCGGCGCGGCCCGAGCGGCCCTCTTCCCCCGCATTTCTCTGACCACCTCGGTGGGAACCGCAAGCGACGAGCTGTCCGGTCTGTTCAGCTCCGGATCGGCTGCCTGGAGCTTTGTACCGCGGATCACTATGCCGATTTTTGACGCCCGCACCTGGGCCGCGCTGCGAGTCAGCAAAGCCGATCGGGAAATCGTTCTGACACAGTATGAGAGGGCAATCCAGGTAGCCTTCAGAGAAGTAGCCGATGCCATTGCCGTGCAGGGCACAGTAAATCAGCAGGTATCCGCGCAACAATCTCTGGTCAATGCGGTTGCAGAAACATATAGCCTTTCAAATAAACGCTATACAAGTGGGATTGACAGTTACCTGAGTGTCCTTGATGCGCAGCGATCCCTCCATGCGGCACAGCAGGGACTCATCTCGCTCCGTCTGGCCAAAATTGCCAACCAGGTAAGGCTTTACGCGGTGTTGGGCGGAGGAAGTGAATAACTAAAAATTTCATAAACTTAAAGAAGGGATGCAAATATGGGAAAATATGAATACTATATAGTAGAAAAGAAACCGCCGATTGCCTGGGTGTATCTCAACAGACCCGAAAAAAAGAACGCCATGAATCTGCCGGCATGGCGGGAAGCCATGCCGATATTTGATGACCTTGATAAGGACCCTGCCATCCGGGTGGTTATCATAAGCGGCAAAGGCCCATGTTTTACCGCGGGTATTGATCTTATGAGTATGATGGAGGCTGTACCGGAGATACTGAACAATGAGCAGAAGGGTGGGATCAAATGGAGTCTTCTTTCGAAGATATACCCTCTACAGGAAACCATGACCTGTATCGAGAAATGTCGTAAACCGGTTATTGCCGCCATTCACGGGTACTGCGTGGGAGCAGGTCTTGACATGGCGACGGCATGCGATATCAGACTTTGTTCGGAAGACGCAATCTTTTCGCTGAGGGAGACCGCTGTGGGTTTCGTGGCCGATGTGGGGGTGCTTCAACGGATACCGCTGATTGTGGGACAGGGCATTGCCAGGGAGCTTGCCTACAGCGCCAAAGATATAAGCGCCGCCCGCGCGAAGGAAATTCTGCTGGTCAACGAGGTGTACAAAGATTACGAAGAGCTTATGAAAAAAGCTGAAGAACTGGCGATGGAGATTGCTGAAAGGTCCCCGCTGGCGGTGCAGGCATCTAAGGAAGTGCTGAATTACGGGATCGGCAAGTCCGTAAGTGACGGGCTTCGATATGTTGCCTCTATCAGCGCGAATATTATCCCTTCAGACGACCTGATGGAAGCGTTTACCGCCTTTGCCGAGAAGAGAAAGCCCAATTTTACCGGAAAGTAACAGAGGCAGGGATGTGGCTTGGGTGCGCTGCCCTGGAGACGATTACGCGCTTTCCAACTCAGCCTTGTATCGATTATAATAAGAGAACACCCTTTTGATATAGTAGAGTGTGGTCTCGAATGGTGGTACTCCCTGGTACTGCCTGACCTTTCTGCTCCCGGCGTTGTATGCCGCGAGGGCCATTTTGGTGTCTCCACCGAATTTGTCGAGCAGTTGCCTGAAGTACCTGACACCACCATGTATGTTATGTGCGGGATCAAAGATGTTTTCCACCCCGAGGGCTTTTGCCGTTGCGGGCATGAGCTGCATCAATCCGCGAGCGCCCTTCCTGGAGACAGCCCTGGGATTGTTGCTCGACTCTGTCATGATAATGGCCCTTATTAGTTCCGGATCGACCTGATAGCGATCAGACGCCTCTTGTATGATCGAGTGGAACAGAGGTTCTGTTTCACCGGGCACTGCGGGTTGGATTGGATAGCTTTCTGATGGTTGAAAGTGGGTGTAGTTATAGAATATTCCTGGAATAAGAAAAAGCACAGCCGTTCCGATAATAAATGCCAGCCAGCATATCGAAACGACGTTCCGTTGTAATGGCAAATCCTCGTTCATGACTAACTCCTCTAATAAATGGACAGTGTTCTTCAAACGGGGCCTTAATAGAGGAAGAGGAGTGATATGTCAAGGAAAAAATACGGAAAGAATAAGAAGCAATAAGTCGGGGTAATTAAATTGACAAAGGAACACCTCTTCGATTTCAACTACTCCCGTCTTTCAGAAATCCTGTATTAAGAGGAAAAATCGGGCCAGTCTCGACGAGTCGGGATTTACGAGTGCATTAATCTTCACCAAAGACGCTCGCGGAAAAAATAAATATCTTTGTGTCCTTATCTTTCCACGCATCCTGCGGTAGATTGGCCTTCGCACAGATTTCTCTCAGGAATGTATCCCGGTCCCAGTTGTATTCCGTGGCAACCTGCGGCAGCAGCAACCCCGAATGGAAACCCTTTACAATGTAGATTCCATGCCTTCCCACTTCAATCTCACGGACATTCTCTATTTGTCTCAAGGGTGTCAATGCCGAGATCTCTATATCCACCCCCCCAAGTTCATCTTTCTGGACGGGACGGAACCGCGGATCCTCGAAGGCCGCCGCCTGCGCCATTTTTTCAACAGTTTCATACAGGGGTTTCGTGCCTTCGATAAGCCCTATACATCCCCTCAATCGGCCCTGTTTTTTGAGTGTGACAAAGGCGCCCATTTTTTTCTCCAGGGCACCGGACTCTATATTAATATGGGGCATATCTCCTCCGGTAAACCCGGATTCGATACTCTCCCTCGCTATCTTGAGAAGCAGTTCCTTTTCCTGTTTTGTCAGCTCATCTCCGGCAATTTCCCGTTTTTTGATATAGTTCCCGGCATCTTCATAAAAAACAACGGCGGCATACCCAACAACCCCGCTTTTATCCCCCGTGACATCACCGGAATTC
Organism: uncultured Syntrophaceae bacterium; assembly: GCA_964610735.1. Lineage (GTDB taxonomy): Bacteria > Desulfobacterota > Syntrophia > Syntrophales > UBA2210 > UBA2210. The sequence continues at coordinate 16,354 of CAZSYH010000008.1, forward strand.
ATATATTCCAGCACTCTGCCTCTGTCAGCCCCCATCGCCCTGGCTGCCATCATGGTTACAATAACAGCCCCGGCGCCACACGCCTCGCACTCTTCGCTTCCAAGGCTTCGCAGAAATCCCTCTATATCCATCTTTTCAATATGTCCAAGCGCTGCCGAATCCATTTCGACTGCCTTATCGTAATCATGATAGTGAGAAAAATCAGAACTGGCAACAACCAGCACTTTCTTGTCTACGACCGCTTTTATAATTGCGTCGGCCAATGCCCTGCAGGTATTCATGTCCTGTGTCCCCATCAAGACGGGAACAAAAGGAATACCACCGAGGGCCATCTGCAGAAAGGGGACCTGGATCTCAAGGGAATTTTCCGGTGAACGGGCATCGGGAACAAGTGATACCGTGCCATTGCTGTTCGACACTATTTTCCCGGCCAGGGCTGAATCAACAGGCAGAACTCCCAGCGGGGTCTCATATCCATCCCCATTATATATGGAAGCCCCTTTGAAATATGCCCTGTGACTTGGTCCTATTAAAATCACCGCGTCGAACTTATTCTCCTGCGCAGCCTTGTAGGCATAAGCGGCGACCTGTCCCGAATATACGTACCCGGCATGAGGAACAACAATGCCTGTCACTTTTCCATCAATATCAGCCACCCGTGCGCTGCGGAGGTATCTTTCTATATCAGCCTTCAGTTGCGCCGGATCTCCCGGATACCACGTACCCGCAATATTAGCTTTCCTTACATTGTCCATTTCTCCCCCTTTCACCTTTGCGGAAATCGAAAAGACAAGGAAAATAACAAGAATTATACAAGATATTGTTTTGACAAACGTATTCATTCTTCCTGACAACCACCTTCAAACTGGCTCATTCTATAAACGATTATTTCCCCTGTCAAGCTCGACTTGCAAGAGTCACAAAGACACACAAAAAATATTGACTAACTCCCTGTGGCCATATAGACTCACGCTTGCCACGAAAGGAAGAGGGTGGGTTTGAGAAAATTTATTTGCTGTGATTGGGAGGATCATCATGAGTGTAAAGATCGCTATAAACGGTTTTGGACGGATAGGCAGATTTCTCGTAAGGGCCTGCCTCGAAAGAGACGATATTGAGATTGTCGCCGTTAACACGAGAGCGGACGCGCAAACCCTTCTGCATCTCCTTAAATATGATTCCGTTCATGGCAAGATCAAAACGGATGTTGCGGCGGATGGAGGTTTTCTCATCGTTGGGGGCAAAAAGATAAAAGTGACAAACGTAACCGGCGACATGGCAGATCTTCCATGGAAAGAGCTGGGCGTTGATGTGGTCATGGAATCTACGGGGAAATTCCGGACAAAAGACGAAGCGGGCGCGCACATCAGGGCCGGCGCGAAAAAAGTCATCCTTGCGGCGCCCGGGAAGGGCATTGACGGCACGTTTGTCATGGGTGTGAACGAAGAGACATATGATCCGGAGAAACATGACGTCATATCCAACGCATCCTGCACCACCAATTGTCTCGCCCCGGTTGCCATGGTAATACAGGACAATTTCTCCGTTGTAAAAGGGCTCATGACGACCATTCATTCATACACGATGGACCAGAGGCTCCTCGACGGCTCTCACAAGGATCTGAGAAGGGGCAGGGCCGCCGCCATGTCCATAGTTCCTACATCCACGGGAGCGGCAAAGGCAGTGGCCGAGGTCATTCCCTCTCTTCAGGGAAAACTCGACGGCCTGGCGCTGCGGGTTCCTACGCCGAATGTTTCCCTTGTGGATCTGACGGTAGAGGTGGAAAAAGAGGTGACTGCGGACGAAGTAAACTCCGCCCTGAAATCCGCATCTGAAGGCAAGCTCAAGGGGATTATGGCATTCTGTGAGGAAGAACTGGTCTCAGTGGATTTTACCAGTGATTCCCATTCATCCATAGTGGACGCGCTCCTGACAAAGGTTATCGGCAGCAATCTCGTCAAGGTCTTCTCGTGGTATGATAATGAAAGCGGTTACGCGTGCAGGATGAGAGACCTTGCTATTTATATCGGGAAGAAGTTATGATTCTGCTGATTAATGGTCTTTTCGCCCAATCTCTGCGTTATGCTCAAAAAATAATCCTCGGAATATTAACCATATACCTGCGGTTATTTTTTTCGCAAGCCTTGATCTTGAACGAAAATCCTCATAAATCAACAGAATCGGTTATAGCCAATTCAAACCCCTGAGGACAGGCAATATGATAAAACCTATTATAGCCGCGAACTGGAAGATGCACAAAACTATCCCCGAGGCGGTCGCGTTCGCGAAACAGTTGAAAAAAGAATTCCCCGAACCCGGCAGGGCGGAGATAGTCATAGCGCCCCCTTTTACGGCGCTGCGTTCTGTCATGGGAGTCCTGAAAGGTTCCCCCGTCCAAATATCGGCTCAGAATATGCACTGGGAAGAAAAGGGCGCATACACCGGGGAGATTTCCGCCGCCATGCTTGTTGACGCGGGCTGCAAATTCGTAATAATAGGCCATTCCGAACGGCGCGCCCTGTTCGGCGAAACAGGCTGGATGCTGGACAAAAAGATACGCGCGGCCCTGAAATCCGGTCTGAAGCCCATATTCTGCATAGGAGAAACGCTGGAGGAACGGGAATCAGGAACAACATTCGAAATTATTCAAAAACAGATAAAAGAGGGATTGAATAATATAACTCCTAATGATATAAGGCAGGTCGCTTTTGCGTATGAACCCGTCTGGGCAATTGGTACGGGAAAAACAGCAACCCCCCTCCAGGCGCAGGAAGTACACAGGTTTATCAGGGAAACGATAGCCGATGACCTTGGGTGTGCTCATGCCTCGGATACAGTGATTATTTACGGGGGCAGTGTTAATCCTGAAAACACAGGCAGCCTGATGGACCAGCCCGATATAAACGGCGCGCTGGTGGGAGGAGCGGGCCTGGATTTCGAGTCATTCGCTGATATCATCAGAATTTCAGGGAGATAAGGAGACCAACAAAATTGCATACAGCCATAGTAAGTTTTCACATCATAATGTGTATAGCGATGATTTTAATCGTGCTTCTACAAACCGGAAAGGGAGCGGACATGGGGGCAGCGTTCGGCGGTTCCAGTCAGACAGTCTTCGGAAGCAGCGGCCCGGGAACATTTCTCGGGAAGATGACCACTTTTGTGGCGATATTCTTTATGCTGACATCCCTGTGGCTTGCATACTCCTCAACGCATAAGACCAGCTCAATAATGGATGCTGTCTCCACGCCCGGAGTTGAGCAAACCATCCCGACAGATGAAGGGAACGGTGCCGCATCTGGTAATGCCGCCACTTTGCCGGAGCCAGTTAAAGAAAAGTCCGATTGATTTTTGTATTGACAAAAACACAGAAAAAAATTAGATTCCCACAAAATGCCGAAGTGGTGGAACATGGTAGACACGCTATCTTGAGGGGGTAGTGGCTTACGGCCGTCCCGGTTCAAGTCCGGGCTTCGGCACCATGAACAATGAAGGGGTTAGCTGGAGACAGTTAACCCCTTTTCTTTTGGTCCATCGTCCATTTAGTCGCACGCTGTTATCAGCATTTCGGAAAATCAAAAATTTACTTGTATAAAATCGATCTCCCTGTTAGAAATTATGGGGGAGTATTTCAGAAAGGATTTTTATGGAAAATATATCTGATGCCACCAAACAGTTTGTTGATCTGAGACGGCACATGTGGATGGCCGGTATTGAGGTGGATCTGCGCAGGCTCATCTGGCAGATAGCCGTAACTGGAAAATATATCTCCTCCAAAATCCAGGAATCCAACCGGAAGCTGGCTGGCTTTGAAAATATCTATGGAGAAGATCAGCTCGCCCTGGACAGAAGTTCCGACGAAATTATCAAACACCAGCTCGAGTTCTCAGGCTTTGTCAGAGAGTATGCCTCGGAAGAACAGGATTCCATAATCCAGGTGGGGAAGGGTGGAGAAAAGTACATCGTCACCGCAGATCCTCTGGACGGATCTTCCCTGGTGGATGCCAATCTCGCAATTGGAACCATCATCGGTATCCACAGGGAATCAATCCTGACGGGGGGTGATAAAAGTCTCGTAGCCGCGATGTATGTAACGTATGGACCTTTGATCACAATGATCTATTCGGCAGGCAATGGGACTCATGAATTTGTCCTTAACAGAGAGGGGGAATATGTTCTCTCCGAAGAAAACATAATCCTCGGAGAAAGGGGGAATATATACAGCATCGGAGGGCTGAGAAGGGACTGGACCCAGGAGCATCTCGACTACATAAGATGTCTGGAGAGTGAAGGATACAAACTGCGTTATAGTGGAGGATTTGTCCCTGATATCAATCAGATTCTGGTAAAGAAAGGGGGAATCTTTACATATCCGGCTCTGAAGGAAAGCCCAAACGGCAAGTTGCGTCTTATCTTTGAGCTACAGCCCATGGCATTTCTTGTGGGGCAGGCAGGGGGGATGGCCACAGACGGAAGACAAAGCATCCTTTCGATAAAACCGAAAACACTCGATCAAAGGTGCCCGATATATATAGGAAGCAAATACGAGGTCAAAAAGGCAAAGAAATTCTTAGAGGGCAATACAGTAACCATATAAACACGAAGCACATTTGCAGAGGAGCCAGCCATGATTTATCAGACCATTGATCAGTTGAAACAAAATATTATCGATGTGCTGACGATTGACAAAGGGGATATTGTTATATCGGACGAAAAGCGTTTGCGGGATTCCCTCATTGATGACCTGATCTATTCCGCCATATTCAGTTCTGACGATGAAGTGAAATCATCCGCGAGATGGTTGATCCGGAAGGCTGGCACAAAGTTGGGCTGCCTGGTTTCCTCAATCCAGTCCCTGTATGAGGCAATGGGAATGGACAAGGTCTCGGGTTTCACTGTACCTGCAATCAATCTTCGTGGGATCACGTATTACAGCGCCCAGGCGATATTCCGCGCGGCTCTGAAAGACAAAGTGGGGGCATTTATCTTTGAAATCGCCCGCTCGGAGATTGTTTACACCGACCAGCGCCCCTCGGAATATGTCGCGGCGATAACCGCCGCCGCCATAAAGACCGGCTACAGAGGCCCTCTCTTCCTGCAGGGCGACCATTTCCAGATCAACGCAAAAAAATATCTTGAAGATCCGGATGCTGAGACTCAAGCGATTAAATCTCTTATAAGAGAGGCTATTGGGGCGGGATTTTATAACATCGACATAGATGCCTCCACCGTGGTGGACTTGGGCAGGCCCACCATCCGGGAACAGCAGGGGGGCAATTATTCAATAACGGCGGACATGACCGCCATGATACGTGAAATAGAACCGGAAGGCGTCACTGTGTCAGTGGGGGGGGAGATAGGAGAGATAGGAGATAAGAACACCACCGTTGAAGAATTTATCATATTCATGGACAATTATCTCAAAACGCTCCGGAAATATGGGCAGAAGTTGAAGGGAATCAGCAAAATCAGCATCCAGACAGGAACCACACACGGGGGCGTTCCTCTGCCGGATGGCTCAATAGCAAAGGTCAGTATAGACTTTGACACACTGGAAAAAATCTCCCGGGTGGCAAAATCCGAATATGGCCTGTCAGGGGCCGTGCAGCACGGTGCATCAACCCTTCCCGATGAGGCATTCGACAAATTTCCCAAAACCAGGACCTCAGAGATACATCTGGCAACAGGATTTCAGAACATTATATATGACAGCAAAATTTTCCCCGCGGATCTGCGGGACAGGATATACACGTACATTAACACAGAGCTGCAAAGTGAAAAGAAAGAAGGCGACACTGAAGAGCAGTTTATCTACAAGGCCAGAAAAAAGGGGTTCGGCTGTTTCAAAAAGGATATGTGGGATTTTTCACCCAACATACTGAGGTCGATCGGAGCGGAGCTTGAAGGCCAGTTTTCATTCCTGTTTGACAAGCTCAATCTGTCCGGAACAAGGGATATCGTAGATAGATTCGTAAAGCCTGTTGATGTTCCCCTGGAAATTCCTTTGGCATTGAGAAAACGAACTACTCACGTAACCGTTCACGGTTTACAGTTACCGGTTAGCGGTTGAAAAAACAGAAGCCTTATGAATACCGCACAGCAATAGGCTGGGGAACTGAGAGCACAGATTTATATTTCACGAGAGGGTAATTTTCTGATTTAGATGCGAAGGAATTAATTCAAGAGTTGAAATCAATATACAAAATGCTTCAGTTGTTGCGTAGTTCATTGAAAAACTGTGAACTGTGAACCGACAACCGTGAACGGGTACCCGGTTTTTAGAGATAAGATCTGGCACCTGCATATCGTTTCTTGTAGTATTGATTTGAAAGTGAGCTTGTGCTCACTGTTTTACCCGTTCGCGGGGCATGGATAAATTTATCCTGGCCGGTATATATCCCCACATGTGAGATCTTTCCACTGCCGCGGGTATCAAAGAACACCAGATCGCCCTTTGTCAGTTTTTCACGGCTGACCCAGGTACCTGCTTTGTACTGCTCCCCGGATGTGCGTGGGAGTTTCAGGCCGTTCAGCCTGTAGATGGCCATTGCAAGCCCGCTGCAGTCAAATCCCTTCTCGGCGGAAGAACCACCCCATTGATAGGGGACACCGATAAAGTTCCTGGCTGTCTTAACTATCTCATCTCTGAAGTATGTCTCGCCATACTCCTGACTCTTTGTTATGGAATAATCTTCCGGACGGACGATGTAAAATTCATCTATGACGCCCATTGCCCTCAGAATTTCCGCTTCTCTGCAGGCAAGTTCCCGGGATTCAAAACTGCCAAAGCGAACCTTGTACAGCCCTTTTTTGTAAAGGAAATAATATGCATCCAGATTATCGCTGTTCAGACGGTTGACAAGTCGGGAGGCATTCTCAACTTTTGAGAAGGCGCCAACCTGGATGGTGTAGCCCATCCGGCTCAACGGTCTTTCTTCTGTAAGCGGATGATAATTATGGGAAGGAATTTGACTTGGAGCGCACCCCGTCATAATAAACAGGGCGAGAAGGAAAACGATGGCCGGAATACCCGGTAATCTACATGGCTTCATAGTTCCCTGACATAAAAAGAGATTGGTGTAATATGGCTACCGCCGCGGCAATCAAGAAATGTCATTTCGACCGCAGGGAGCTATAGTGCCCGTCAGGGTGAAATCTAAGAGTTCTCAGTCGTGAATACTCCTTCGAAAGAACAGAGTAGCGTTAACATGACACTCCTGCGCGGCCGACAGACGTATTAACTTATCTTTGCGCCTACATCGGCATCGCCATCGAAGGACACTAAAGAAACCTTGTCTCCCGCGTCCGCCGCCAGGAGCATACCGTGTGATTCCACCCCCATCAGTTTTACCGGCTTCAGGTTAAGTATGACAGTTATCTTCTTTCCTACAAGATCTTCAGGCCTGTAGCTTTTGCCGATCCCCGCGACGATGGTTCTCTCTTCGCCTACGTCAATTTTCAGCTTCAGCAGATTGTCTGATTTTTTTACCCTTTCGACCGTGAGCACCCGCGCTACTCGCAGGTCGATCTTCTCAAAATCCTGGAAGGATATCTCTTCTTTTATATCTGTAAGCCTTGCCTCGGGCGTATCCTCGGGCTTTTCATGTTCCACACGGGGAAACAGGGATTTGCCGCGAGTGAGGACATTGCCCTTCGAAAGGCCACCCCACGCGCGTACACTGTCAAAGCCCTGAGATTCAATATCCTTTATGCCGAGTCTGGTCAAGATGTCCCCGGCGGAATCGGGCATAAAGGGAAGGAGCAGAATGGCGATAATACGAAGTGCCTCCAGTATATTGTAGATAACAGTGTCCAGCCTTGCTTTGGAAGAAGGGTCTTTGGCCAGGGCCCAGGGTTCCCGTTCCACTATGTACCTGTTTGTCATGTTGATAAAGTCCCATATGGAAATCAGGGCCTTATGAAACTCCAGAGACTGGAAAGATATTTCCATTTCGGGAAAGAGTTTTGCCGCTCTTTCGATAAGGGGAGCATCATCAGGATGGCTAACTGCTCCAAGCACCCGGCCATCACAGTATTTTACCGCCATTGAGAGAGACCTGCTGACCAGGTTTCCCAGGTCATTCGCCAGATCGGAGTTTATTCTCTGAACGAAGGCGTCCTCGCTGAAGTTCGAATCAAGACCGAAGACCATATCTCTCATGAGGAAATATCGAAACGCATCCAGACCATACTTGTCCTTCAGATCGAGGGGTTTCACCACAGTCCCGCGGCTTTTCGACATCTTGTTCCGGTCAATGTTCCAGTACCCATGCACGTTCAGATGCTGATAAGGCTCTATCCCCGCCCCTTTCAGCATGGTGGGCCAGTAGATACCATGCGGTTTGAGGATGTCCTTGGCGATCAGGTGCTGAGAGTTGGGCCAGAAGGTTTTAAATTTTTCGCTGTCTGGATAACCTATTCCCGTCAGATAATTTATCAGCGCGTCAAACCATACATAGGTCACATAATTTTCATCAAAGGGTAGAGTTATACCCCATGTCAGTCTTGTTTTGGGTCTTGATATGCAGAGGTCTTCGAGCGGTTCTCTCAAAAAGGCGAGCACCTCATTTCTGTATCTCTCCGGCCTGATAAAGTCAGGGTTATCCTGAATATGCCCAATCAGCCAGTCCTGGTATTTACCCATCCTGAAAAAATAATTACTTTCTTTCCTGGTCTCGGGAACCGTGTGGTGATCGGGGCACATCCCATCCACCAGCTCGCTTTCCCTGTAGAATCGCTCACATCCCACGCAATAATGTCCCTCGTATTCACCGAAATATATGTCCCCCGCGTCATATACCTTCTGCAGTATTGATCTTACCACTTCTATATGGTCTTTATCCGTTGTCCTTACAAAATAGTCATTGGTTATCGCAAGCTCAGGCCAAAGGGCCCTGAATTTTCCGCTTATCCTGTCCGCATAACCCTGAGGGGTTTCACCGGCCTGCTCGGCCGCCTCCGCGACCTTGTCCCCGTGCTCGTCAGTGCCGGTCAGAAAATAGGACCTGTATCCAGACATTCTGTGGAATCGTGCCATGATATCGGCTACTATGGTGGTATATGCGTGTCCTATATGCGGAGATGCGTTCACATAATATATGGGTGTGGTGATGTAAAAATTTTTCATGTTTCTCTCCGAAAAGTCAGGGCCTGTCATGACAGACCCTCATTCCTGATTTTTTATTGCTGGTTTCCGGTTTCTGTCTTTTCTCTGGAGTTTGTGTACAGATACTTCCACTTCTTTTCCATCACCGAGATCCACAACGATCGTTTCTTCAAGTATATTCTGTCTCACCACTTTACCTTTTCCTTCCAGAGTAATCACATTCCTTCCACACTTAGGCATATTTTTTTTCGCTCTCGCGTAAGTTTCATGTTCAAACGCAAGACAGCACATGAGCCTGCCGCAAAGTCCGGATATTTTATCCGGATTAAGCAGCATATTCTGTTCCTTGGCCATCTTGATCGATACCGGCACAAAATTATTGAGAAAGCTGGAGCAGCATAGTTCTCTGCCGCACATGCCTATGCCGCCATATATGCGAGCCTCACTTCTGACCCAGATCTGTCTAAGCTCAATCTTTATCTTATACTTCTGTACAAGATCTTTTATCAGTTCCCTGAAATCGACCCTGTTTTCCGAGGTGAAGTAAAACGACAGTTTGCTTTTATCGAAGAGGGCCTCGACATCAACCAGTTTCATGGAAAGGTTTCTTTTTCTGACTCTCGCCATGCAAAAATCCAGCGCTTCTCTCTCAGTCTTCAGATTTTCTTCATGGGATTTCAGATCTTCGTCGGTGGCCCTGCGCACGACTTTTCGGAGATTATGAGGTAATTTGTCATAGGGGAGTACTCGAATCCCGCTCGCGACAACTCCCATGGCCAATCCCGATTCGGTATCGACAACGGCCATATCTCCTTCTTTCAAAACAACGTCGGCGTCGTCAAATGAATACACTTTTCCCTTGTCTTTAAATCTGATACCTGTAATGGTTTTCGGGGTATCCTGACTGTTGTGTTCCATAATCTTAAACCCTGCTGGATGTTTTTAGCCGGAATGCCATTGATTCCAATGTTAAAGGCCTGCTGGCGTTCCGGTCGATGGCGGCATAAGCGTCACCTATGGTTTTTATATTTTCCAGAACATCAGTCCCTGCCATTTTTTCTGAAAGTTTTTTCGTGGCATCGGCAATATCCCGGTGAATCAGTTTATTGACATCGCGCGTTTCCCGGTACACCAGTATATCCCTGTACCATCCTCTGAATATGTCCAGTTCCTGCAGGACGGAATCCCTGTCCTTCCCGAAGCTGTCGGCAAGGAAGAACAGTGACATGGGAACAGCGCCGGCAGTTGAAAGTATCTTGGTCACATCATTTTTAAAGTCAAAAAACGATTCCTTTATTATCTCCAGCGCCCTGCCGATACTGCCTCCGGCCGAAGAGGCAATTGCCAGCGCAGGTTTTTCATCCATAGACCGCCTGTCTGTAAGAAAAGAGACTATTGTTTCCACCCGCACAGGATTAAATCTTATCTTCTGACACCGCGATATGATTGTTTGGGGAAGCTTGTGAATACGGGATGTCGTCAATATCAGGATATTAGAAGGGTTTGGTTCCTCAAGGGTTTTCAGAAGGGCGTTTCCCGATGCATCATTCATCCTGTCTGCATCTGTTATTACGAAAACTCGTTTCCTGCCCTCAAATGGTCGGAATTTTATTTGATCTTGCAGATCTCTGATCTTGTCGATCTTTATAAAAACGCCTTCGGGTTCTATAAATACGATATCGGGATGGGTGCCGCGATCTATCTTTAAGCATGAAGGGCACCTGTCACAGGAATCGACTTTTTCTTCTTTACAATTCAGGGCTTTTGCAAGGGTTTTCGCCGTGGTTTTTTTACCGACACCTTTTATCCCATAGAAAAGATACGCATGCGGGACACGGTCACTCTTCATGGCGCCCTGCAGTACGGTTACCTGTTTGTCCTGCCCATAAATATCGCTGAACGGCATAAGCTTTATCTCTTAATCAATTTCTCCAGATGAGCACACACTTCCCGGTGCACCATGGCAACATCTCTGGAAGCGTCTATTATCCTGAACCTGTCAGAGTTCTCTTCAGCCAGTGCAAGATACCCGCTTCTGATCATCTCGTGGAACTTCAGGTGTTCTCTTTCGAAACGGTCTTCAAGTGGAACATTTCCCGCCCTGCGCGCGCGACCGATCACCCTTTCGAGTCCCTTACCGGCGGAAATATCAAAAAGAAACGTCATATCGGGAACCAGAGACCGGGACGCAAAATCGCATATTGCCCGGACTGATCTTATATCCTGTTTTCTTCCATAACCCTGGTAAGCAATAGTAGCATCAGAAAAGCGATCGCATAGAACTATTTCTCCCCTTTTCATTGCGGGCGCTATGACCTCTTTAATATGCTGAGCCCTGTCTGCCGCAAAGAGCAGCACTTCTGTTCTACCAGACAGAACAAGGGCCGTCTTGTCAAGCAGGATTTTTCTCAGTTCGGTTCCTACAGGAGTGCCTCCAGGCTCACCGGTTACCATAAAAGGCACTCCCTTTCCCTTCAGGTAATCCCCTGCCTTCTTGATCTGGGTCGTCTTCCCGGAACCTTCGATTCCCTCAAATGTAACGAATAAGCTCATGCCATCCGGCCTTATAAAAACAGGAATAAAAAATCCCCGACACGTTGGGCTTATTACTTACCCTTTTCCTCACCGGGTTCTATAGCTTCCACCGGACATATGTCGGCACAGGCGCCACAATCGGTGCAAGCTTCAGGATCAATTATATATTTGTCTTCTCCCTCACTTATCGCACCTACAGGACATTCATCTTCACAGCTTCCACACGCGATACACTCATCAGTAATTACATAAGCCATTCTATTTTGCCCTCCAAAAATTATTTATCCCGATAAATCGGGATTAAACTGCCACAACCTCAACGACCCCGGGAATTTTTTCCTTAAGGTATTTTTCGATACCCATCTTCAAAGTCATCTGAGCCATTGGACAACTGCCGCAGGCGCCCTTCAACCTCACCTTTACAATACCATCATCAGTTACATCCACAAATTCGACATCTCCGCCATCTGCCTGCAGAGAGGGTCTGACATCATTCAACATTGCGCGCACTTTTTCTTCCATGTTGGTTCTCCTTAAGCCTCTGATTCCTGTTTTTTCTAATGGGGCATATGAGAAACCATCTTTTCCGCAACTTCTTTTGCAAGAGCGGACAGATCCGGCTTGAACCAATTGTAGCCCGTTGTATCGTAGTGCCGTGCCCTCCACATGATCTTTCCTGTTTGTGCCTCTATCAGTTCCATGCTGAAGCCAACCTTGGCGAGTTTATCATTTCCCTGTGTTGTATAATTCCAGAAATCCACATCCACAACAAGGAAGGCGTCAGCATTGCATGTTTTGCCTATATATCTGCTCATATCAGTATCGGAAAAGTTTACCTTTTTTAACTTTGCAAGGTAAGTGGACGCCGCGCTTTTCAGCCTGGCATCGTTCTCCGTCAGCTTCGTCATATCCCCCGGTGAAATAACGCTAGAAAAACACCCTCGTTCATGAACGGCATCCGCGATAAGATTGTCGGCCCTCTCAGCCACATCCTTATAAGCGCCTGTATCAACCGGGAACACGCATATCTTTTCAGGGTGGAAATTCCCAATACCCGGCTCAACCTGGGAAAAGCGCAACTCTCCACAGGCTGAAATCATTGCAAAGAGCAAAGCGAAAAGGAGTGTTCTTCGTAGCAATCTCATATATATTGACGATCCCTCCTTTACAAATTTCCCTATATTTCCTTTATAACAAACCACAGGAAGGCGCTTAATCCGGCAATCACGTAGCTCATCCCCAATAATCCCTCCAGCGCCATCCTGGACGGCCGAATTTTACTATCACAAAGTTCCAGACAAATCCATATATAAAACAGCGGCGTCAACAGCACCAAACCTAAACTCAAGGAAGAAGTACATCCGGCAGGCATTGCGGCAATAAGCACAATGCCTGCAAAAATCGATATGCCCTTCAACAGGTTTCTGGCACGTCTTTCCCCCATAATGACAGGTATCGTTTCCCGGCCGATCAGGCGATCACTCTGAATATCTATCGTATCCGAGAGCACGGATTTTGAGAAGACAAGAACAAACACGAACATAGACGCTACCACCATTGGGCAGGTTATCTCCAGGTTGACGCTCACCTGAGGAACCACGGCAGCCACGACAGCCCATCCTATAGCGGTAAAAATATTCTTAGAACCGGGTATATCCTCCAGTCTTTTCCCCCATAAAGTAACATTGTAGAGCACACCGGAGAGTGAAATAAAACCGACCAGAATAAAAGGCGCCGGACCTGCCACAAAGGAAAGCACGGATGCAAGCACAAGAGAGACCATGGCAGCTGTCATGTAGATGCCTCTACGTTTCATATAAGATTCTTCTCTGAAGCTTCCCTTTATCCTTCCAAAACTTCTTTTCTGCAGCCTGTTTATCGTATGTATCGCGTATACACATAAAGCGGCGATCAGAATATTTGACAAATTCACGCTGAGTCCCTGCAGAAACATGCTGACAAGGGAGAGGCATCCGGCGCCAATGGCGGAAGAAATATCTGTTCTGACGAAAAACATCCAGAGATTGTAAAGAACCCTCAGTTTTCCCGGCACATTTCCTTTTTGATTGTGGGTGAGATAATCTATCACGCCCTCAGTTATCCAGTTTGGCGTGGATGCCCCTGCAGACACCCCTATGTTTTTACACCCGCTGAGATCCATGCCATCAAGTTCATCAGCCGTCTCGATATGGCACGTTGGGGCTCCGCACTCCTCAGATATCATGGCAAGTCTCTGTGTATTCGCGCTGTTTTTCCCCCCCACGATTATGATTCCGTCCATTTCAGAGGCCAGATATTTGATCTCAGCCTGTCTTTTCTCAGTCGAATCACATATAGTGTTAAAGATCATGGCTTCTGGAAATTTTCGTGTAATTTCCTTCGTTATTTCCTTGTATCTCACAGAATCCTGCGTGGTTTGGGCAACAACGCACACTTTGTCGTATAGGGGAAGATCGTTGACATCCTCTTTGTCATTAATAACAATTCCATTATCTGAGGAATATCCCAGGAGACTTTTGACCTCGGGATGCTCTTTGTCTCCGGCTATGATAATCGTATAACCAAGCGCGGCATGCTTTTTGATTATCGCCTGGACGCTTGCAACTCTGGGACATGTGGCGTCTACAATTTTTACTCCCTTTTCCCCGATTTTTTTCTTTTCCAGGGGCGATATCCCATGAGCCCTTATGACAACGATGCCATCCTGAATCTCATCAATACTGTTCACAGGGACAACTCCCCGTTTCTTGAGAAGTTCAACTGTTTGAGGATTGTGTATAAGTGGGCCGTATGTATACACCTTTTTGTCCCCTTTATTACGGGCTATCTCAAGGACCATATCGACTGCCCTCTTCACCCCCATGCAAAAGCCTGCTGTCTCGGCAAGTTTAATTCCCATTATTCATTTCCGCGTCATTTTCCGGCATGCTTTCTGGCGTACAGGAAAAATTCCCTGTTTCCAGCCGGACCGGTAATTGATGACTCGCAGGTGCCCACCGTTTCGAAACCCAGTTCCTCTGAAAATTTTACAATTTCTTCAACAACCCTTCTGTGTACTTTGGAATCTCTTATAACCCCCTTGCCTACTTCATCTCTGCCCACCTCAAACTGCGGTTTGATCAAGGCGAGAATGGAGGCATCTTCACCTGTGAGTTTAAATGCGACAGGCAACACCAGATTCAGGGAAATAAAGGAGACATCTATAACAGCCATGTCTATTGTGTCCTCTATCTCTTCACCTGAAAAATATCTGATATTGGTCTTTTCAAAAAGTATTATCCTGCTGTCTGTCCTGAGTTTCCAGTCAAACTGGCCATACCCTACATCTATCGCGTATACCTTTTTTGCCCCCTCCTGAAGGAGACAATCGGTAAATCCACCAGTGGAAGCGCCTATATCCATGGCCACAACATCTTTCACATCAACACCGAAGGACAACAATGCACCTTTGAGCTTCAACCCTCCTCTGCTGACATAGGGATTTTCTCCGCCCTTTATTCTTATCCCTGCATCATCGCGTACAAGAGTCCCCGCCTTGTCGATCCTTTCCTCTCCCACCACAACCAGGCCCGACATTATAAGGGCCTTGGCCTTCTCGCGAGTCACCGCAATGCCCCTGTCAACCAGGAGCCTGTCCAGTCTTATTTTGGGATTTTTAGTCTTCATGTCATTCAGATTCAACGGGACAAAAAGGTGGGGAAAACCGACTGCCTCAAAAGATATGCCGATCAGGATTCCACAATCTTCCGTACGGCATTTGCTATGCCCTCCGCGTCAATGCCATGTTTTTTCCTCAACTGGGCCTGTGTCGCATGCTCCACGAATTCGTCCCCGATGCCGAGCCTCTTTACAGCAACCCCGGAGATTCCCGCCTCTTCAAACAACTCAAGAACAGCGCTGCCGAAACCACCCATAAGAACATTTTCTTCAACTGTAATGATCTTTTTGAACGAAGATGCTATCTCGCATAAGAGAGTCTTATCAAGAGGTTTTACAAAGCGGCTGTTGACAACGGTTACCTGGATATTTTCTTCCGCGAGTCTCTGCGCAGCCTCAAGAGAAGGATATACCGTGGAACCTATGGCTATTACAGCCACATCTTTGCCCTCGCGCACGATCTGGGCCTTCCCTATCTCAATGCTCTCCGGTGTTTGATCAAGAGGAACGCCCACTCCGCTGCCCCGGGGGTACCTTACTGAAGCGGGGCCTTTGCATTCAATAGCCGTCTTGAGCATATGCTGAAGCTCATTCTCGTCCTTAGGGGCCATAACAACGATATTGGGAATCAATCGAAGGTAGGAATAATCAAAAAGCCCGTGATGAGTGGGGCCGTCGTCTCCAACAATCCCCCCTCTGTCAAGGGCAAAAACAACGGGCAGGTTTTGAAGGCAGACGTCATGGAGTACCTGGTCATAGGCCCTCTGCAGAAAAGTGGAATATATCGCAACAACGGGTATAAATCCCTCTGTGGCCAGACCAGCGGCAAATGTCACACCATGTTGCTCGGCAATACCAACATCATAAAACCTTTCAGGGATGTCCCTCGAGAACTGGTCAAGACCGGTACCACCTGTCATGGCGGCTGTTATCGCGACAATCGAAGGATTCTCGTGTGCCAGTCGCACCATCGTACGTCCGAACACATCCATGTAAGACGGTATGGAATTATCTTTGGCGATCGTTTTCCCGGTGGCGATATCAAAAGGTCCTATGCCATGGAACCGGGACGGTTCCTCTTCGGCAAATCTGTAACCCTTCCCCTTTTTGGTAATAACATGCACCAGCACTGGTCTTTCCATTGTCTTCACGTTCCGGAGATTTTTTATCAGGTGATCCAGCCTGTGCCCTTCAAGGGGCCCGATATATTTGAATCCCAACTCTTCAAACAACATGCCCGGAACGATAAAGGCCTTTAACGATTCTTCAGCCTGCCTGGCAAATTTAATTATATGTTCTCCAACGCCTGGCACGGTCTGCAAAAAATCACGGATTTTTGCCCTCAGTTTCGTAATCTGCTGACCCGCCATAATGCGATTCAGATACGACGACATGGCGCCCACATTAGGCGAGATGGACATCTCATTATCATTCAGTATGACGATCATGTCCTTTTTCCTTTCTCCAGACCAGTTGAGTCCTTCGAATGCCATTCCGGCGGTCATTGAACCATCTCCAATAATCGCGACTACCTTGAAATCAACGCCCTTAAGACATCTGGCATCGGCTATGCCGGAAGCGGCGGATATGGATGTGCTGCTGTGTCCAGCACCGAAAACATCATAAACACTTTCTCCTCTTCTGGGGAACCCGCTGATGCCACCCATCTTCCTGAGTGTATGAAAATCATCTCTCCTGCCAGTAATGATCTTGTGTGCGTACGCCTGGTGTCCCACATCCCAGACGACCTTGTCCACGGGCGTGTTAAACACGTAATGGATAGCCAGAGTAAGCTCCACCATCCCCAGAGATGCCGCAAGATGACCGCCATTTCTGGAAACCACCGCCAGTATCTCCTGCCTGATTTCTCCGGCAAGGATGTTCAATTCTTCAATACTCAGGCGCCTGATATCTTCAGGGCTGTTTATGTTATCCAATATGCCTGCATTCTCATCCATAAAAACATTCTCCATCTCTCTGAAAAAATAGAGCTGATCCACGCTTATTTACTTGATCTCAACTTTTTGTATACTCTGTTATCCTGTCAAAGTCTCTAAAACAAAAGCTATGACTTTCGTTCAGCGATAAACCTCGCTATCATTCTCAAGGGTTTGGCTTTTTCATTAAAACGGTTTATGTCCGATAACGCATCTTCCACCAGCCGTCGCGTTTCTTCCCTGGATTCCTCAAGGCCGATCAGCGAGGGATAGGTCGCTTTTTTGCTCCCCTCATCACTGCCCGTGTCTTTTCCCAGGATTTCTCTGCAGCTTTCAATATCCAGTATGTCGTCGGCTATTTGGAAGGCAAGTCCCGTTTTTCTCCCATATTCCGAGAGGGCGTTTAAATCTTCTTCTTCGGCACCGGCTGCTATCGCGCCAGCCCGGATGGAAACAGTTATCAGCGCTTCCGTCTTGTGGGTGTGTATGTAATCCACCATTTTCATGTTCACTTCCTTGCCCTCTGCCCTGAGATCCGCCACCTGACCACCTATCATGCCCCGGAATCCCGCCGCCGCCGAGATTTCATGAATTATGGCCAGACTCTTTTCAGGGGATAGCCCCGGGGCTTTTCCGGACAGAAGGCAAAAGGCCTCTGTCAAAAGGGCATCTCCCGCAAGGACTGCCACGCCCCCACCGAATACCTTATGATTCGAAGGTTTCCCCCTCCTGTAGTCATCATTGTCCATCAACGGAAGGTCGTCATGTATCAGGGAATAGGTATGGATCATCTCAATGGCGCACGCGACAGGCAGGACTGTATCCGCGCTGCCGCCAACCGCTTCCGCAGAGGCCATGCACAGTACAGGTCTTATCCTTTTTCCGCCGGCAAACAGAGTATATCTCATGGATTCTGAGATTTCAGAAGAAAATCCGCCCCTTTTCGGAAGGTATTCTTCAAGTGCCCTGTCGACAATCTTCTTTTTTGTCTCGAGATATTCTTTAAGCAACATCTTCCGGTTTTCCACCGTCTTTTCCCTCAAACGGCCTGATATTTAATTCGTCTTCCTCCCTGAGAAGGATATTGACTTTTCTCTCCGCCTTATCCAGCTTATCAGCGCAGAAACGGGAAAGTTTGATTCCCTCTTCAAAGGCTTTTAACGACTCTTCGAGGGACATATTTCCTTTTTCCATCCTTTTCACAATTTCTTCCAGTTCTTCCAGGGCTTTCTCAAATTTTTTCTCTGCCATTTTCCTGCTCCTGTGAAATTTTGATTACCCTTGCCTTGAAGCTCCCCGATGAAATCTTCACATAGACACTATCATCCACCGCGAGCATAGCCACATCCCTGATGATGGTTCCGTCAGACAACCTTACTATGCCAAAGCCCCTCTTCAGTACGGAAATAGGACTCAGGTTATCTAATATGGACATATCTTTCCGGAGTATGCCTTTCAGATTGTTCATATAAAACCGGGTTCGCGCATCCATCTCTTTTTTTAGATTTTCAACCCCGCGACGCAACTCACGAATCCTTGTTACTGGGGTCAGGCGTATCAACATCCTGCGTGCGGAAAGAAAGCGATTCTCTCGCATTTCAAGGACACGCCGCATCCCTCCTGACAGCCTGATGTGCCAGTCATCCAACCCCATGCGAAGATTCGAAATTCGTCCCCTCGGATCACACAAGCCCTTCACAAGAAAATCCAGCCTGTTTTCTGATTCACGCAGGAACACACCACAGGCATTTACCAATCGTGATTTTAATCTTAGGGTTTTCTCGATCAGGTCCTTCCTGTCGGGCACAACCAGCTCGGCGGCAACGGAAGGGGTCGGCGCCCTGAGATCGGCCACAAAATCGGCAATGGTAAAATCAATCTCATGGCCGACGGCCGATATAACGGGATTTTTTGAAGAATAGATCGCCCGCGCGACCCTTTCATCGTTGAAACAGAACAGGTCCTCAAGCGATCCCCCTCCTCTGGTGACAATAATTACATCCACACCAATTGAGTTCAGATCCGATATGGCGCCGCATATCTCCATGGGCGCCTCCATCCCCTGCACAACCGCGGGGGCAATGATGATATCAACGGATGGGAATCTCCTCCCTGTGATATTTAATATGTCCCTGATAGCCGCGCCTGAAGGGGATGTGACTATCCCGATCTTTCCGGGCAGAAAAGGTATGTCTCTTTTGTGGGAAGGATCGAACAGGCCCTCTTTCTCCAGACGCCTCTTGAGCTGTTCAAAGGCCATCTGAAGGGCTCCAAGACCCTTCGGTTCCGCGGCGTCTATTATAAGCTGATACTCGCCCCTTGCAGGGTAAATATTCAATTTTCCCCTGCAAACTATCTTCATTCCGTCTTCAAGATCAAAGCCTATCCTGCCCGTCGCACTCCTGAAAGCAACCGCTCTTATCTGGCTGTCTTTATCCTTGAGGGTAAAATACACATGACCTGAGGCGGGACGACGAAGATTGGAAATCTCACCCGTGACCCATATGACGCCAAAACCGGACTCCAGAAGATTTTTTATGGCTCCGGTCAGCTCTGTAACTGTAAATACAGTTTTCATGAAAGTTCCAAGTGAAACAGGAAATGGAGGGGTAAGTTGCCTGCCTGAAAATGCCACCATAAGAGATAGAAGCAGTGGCTCTTTGCGATTGACTTGACGCCACATAAACAAGGGAGCGACACCTCTTAATATGTCCAGCCCTTTACTTGATTCCTCCCTTTATTTCCCTCCTCCGCGATGCTCCCCGCATCTTTTGTAACACATTATCTTCAACCTGCAGGGCTCGTTTTAATATATCATTTGCCTCCTCCCCATCCCCTTTCAGAGTCAGTCCCAACTCTGCCTTTTCGCTGATCCCGAAACGCATCCTCAAGACCTTTTCCTCTCTCGATGTCAAGGTGGACAGTATCTTTCTGGTCTGCTGGGCAAGGTCCATGTTCATGGTGGCATCGGAGGGAGACATGACTTTCTTATCCTCTATAAAATCCCCGAGAGAGCTGTCTTCTTCCTCACCTATAGGGGTCTCCAGAGATATCGGCTCCTTGGCAATCCTCAACACCTTCCTCACTTTATCCAGAGGGAATTCCATCTTCGCCGCAACCTCGGCCGGGGTGGGCTCTTTACCCAGTTCCTGAACCAGATACCGTGAAGTTCTAATAAGTTTGTTTATGGTTTCAATCATATGAACCGGGATTCTTATCGTCCTTGCTTGATCCGCTATGGCCCTCGTGATGGCCTGTCGTATCCACCATGTCGCGTAGGTAGAGAATTTATATCCCCTCTGGTATTCAAACTTTTCAACAGCCTTCATCAACCCTATATTCCCTTCCTGAATAAGATCCAGGAATTGCAGTCCCCTGTTCGTGTACTTCTTTGCAATGCTTACAACCAGCCTGAGATTCGCCTTTATCAGTTTTCTTTTCGCCAGGTCTGCCTCCATCTCACCCTCTTTTATGGAAGTGATCACCGACTTCAGAGCCTCTCTGGGCACGCCGATCTTTCCAGTTATCCTTTTCCTGTCATTACGCGCCTGTCGGATTATCCTTTCGTACTCTCTCAATTTTTCGGCCGGGATACCGCTCTCTTCGGAAGCCAGTTTCTCTTCGCCATCTCTCATCCGGGAAAATATCTTATCCAGAGTGTTAAGTGACAGTCCGGATCGTTTCCCGCATGCTGTTATTTCCCGCTCACCCTTGTCAAGGGCGGCAATGGCATTCTTAAGTTCCAGAACCATCGCATTTATACGCCTCTTATTGAAATTTACATCCTTACAGAGTTTTATGATTTTTCTGAGATTTTTTCCCAGTTCCGTTTTTATCTTTTCTTTCTCAGAATCATCCAACTCTTTCCTTTTCAACTCTTCCTTCAGCATGGTATTCAGCGCATTCAACTTTGCCACCTTGGCGGTTAGTTTTTGCACGCCTTCCCGATATAGATCTTCTTCAGTAAAACCATTTTCGTCTTCAAGATTAGTAACGACTGTTTTTACCTTTATCTCGTTATTTCTGAGTTTATCTCCTATGTCCACAACCTTTTTTATAAAGATCGGCAGGCTGAAAAGGGCTTCCATGATTCTTTTCTCTCCCTTTTCAATCTTCTTTGCGATCTGTACTTCTTCCTCGCGATTAAGCAAAGACTCCAGACCCATTTCTCTCAGATACAGTTTCACAGGATCTCCGGTTTTACCCAGCGCGGCCATGGGCAGAGGCAGCATTTCATCCGTTGCTTTCTCCTCTTTCTTTTCGGGCGTACCGTCGTCTGGTTCATCAATAATCTTTCCATCCTTATCGACATCGGCAATTTTGATATTTTTCTCATTTAAAAGCATCAATATATCGTCTATCTGCTCTGAAAATATAACGTCGTCCGGTAACATATCGTTAATATCACCATAAGTAAGAACCCCCTTTTCCTTGCCCAGCGAAATAAGTTTGTTTACCTCATCCGACCTGATCATTTTTTTCATCTTCGAATAGTCCTCTCTCTTCTTTTGACAATCTATCCCTCTCCCGCAGCAGGCTGTCGCTCAGCTCCCTGTCGTCTGTGTTCTGTGCCCTGATCAGTTCCCGCTTCAGCATATTGTGCCTGCCCTTGTACCATTTGTTCCTTATCTGCTTAATATTATCATCAAAGACCCTGCTGGCAACCTCTCCATCGGAGAAAGGGCGCTCCATCATCAATTTCAAGAGTCTTTCCTTCACAAAACCACCTCCCAGATCGCCAACCAGGCTGATGGTGTCACCCACTCCCCCGGTTATTGCCTGCCCCAGTTTTTTCAATGTTTCTGAAGCAAAACAATCCAGAATACCCTCCCGTGTCACCACAGGGATCTTTTCGGGATACTCCATCATCATATAGATAAGGTTTAATTCCACCATGTCAACTTTTTCCGTTCTCTTTTCCGGAGACGCGGCTTTAGTGGAGGTTTTGTAACTGGCAGGTACCTTCCTTACCTTGTCCTTCAAAACCTTCTGGTCAATGCCAAGTTTTTCAGATACCCTTTTTATGAACAGGTTTTGTTCAACCCGGTCACTTATAGCGCTTATGAAAGAGATCGACTCCCTGCTGGCATCCACGTTGTCTTCAAGTGTATCTCTGTTGCCCATCATTTTTTCTATATAGTAATCCACCATCATCGGGGAATGGGCTATAATATTTTCCAGGGCCTCCGGACCAAATTTTTTCACATAGTCATCAGGGTCATATCCTTCGGGGAGAACGACCACCCTGGCATGCATATTCTCCTCGAGGAACAGCTTCAGGCTGCGCTCTACCGCGTGTCGGCCCGCTTCATCGGGATCAAAAATGACGGCAACATTCCGCGTGAATCGCCTGATCAGCTCGACCTGCTCCCTGGTCAGAGCGGTGCCCAGCGTTGCCACCACATTGTTCACTCCCGCACTCCGGAGGGAGAGAAGATCAACATATCCCTCCACAATTATAACGTAATCCTTATCGCGGATGCTGTCTTTTGTCCGGTACATGCCATACAGGACCCTGCCCTTTGTATAGACAGAAGACTCAGGCGAGTTGAGATATTTAGGCATATCGTCACCGAGGGCCCGCCCGCCAAAAGCCACAACCCTGCCGCTCAAATCCTCTATCGGGAAAATCAATCTCCCGCGAAACCGGTCGTAGAATCTGCCACTATCTTTAGATATGATGAGGCCGGTTTTTTCGACAAGTCCGAGGGGAACCCTTTTGCCTTCAAAATAGTTGACAAGATGGCTCCATCCCTCCGGGGAATAACCCAGGCGAAATTCAGTGGTTATAGCAGCCCCCATCTTTCTTTTGCCAAGATAACTGCGAGCTGCGCGACTATTCTCGGAAGCAAGCTGCTCAGAAAACCAATCCGCCGCCATAGCGTTTATCCTGTTCAGATTTTCCTTCTCGCTTGCAACCGTCCTTTCCGTGTCCGTCATCTTTCTGACAGGTATCTCGACCCCCGCTTTATTGGCCAGATATTTTGCCGACTCGGCAAAACTGGCGCCGTTTATCTTCATCAGAAAGGCGAAGATATCCCCACCCTCTCCACAGCCAAAGCAGTAAAATATCTGTTTTTCGGGATTAACGCTGAAAGACGGTGTCTTCTCCTTGTGAAAGGGGCAGAGACCGACAAAATTTCTGCCGGCCTTTTTCAGGGTAACATACTCGGAAACCAAATCGACAATACTTATCCTGCTCTTTATTTCTGCTATTTTTTCCTGAGGTATATATCCTTTCAATCTGCTCTTACCTCTGTGGACAAATGCATTGCTCAGGACAATCTGGCTTTAACTGTCTCACCTACAGCTTTCCCATCGGCCTTTCCGGTTAACCTGGGCATAAGAAGTTTCATAACCTTTCCCATGTCCCGGATGCTTGTCGCGCCGGCTTCTTCTATGGCATTTTCGATCTCTGCTTTTATCTCTTCTTCCGAAATCTGTTCCGGCATGAACCCCTGGATTACCTCAATCTCTTTCTCCTCTTTTTCCGCAAGTTCCGGTCTCCCACCGTTCCTGAATTGTTCAACAGAGTCCTTTCTCTGCTTTATCATAGAGGACAATACCTGCAGGGTTTCTTTCTCTCCAAACCGGTCCTTTAAATCTATCTCCCTGTTATGCAAAGCCGATTTGACCATGCGAAGCGCAGACAACTTCGCCTTATCCTTATCTTTGGCAGCTTTGACCATTTCGCTCGACACCTTCTCTATTACATCCATTTCAGATACACCTTTTCTTCCTACTCTCTAATTCACATTTACCCCATGTCATCGCTCAATTTCCTGCCTCCCAGAATATGGACATGGAGGTGAAAAATTACCTGGCCGCCATCTTCATTACAATTGGCAACCGTTCTGAAACCTGTTTTGTCAATTCCCTTTATCCTTGCGACTTCCTGCACCGCTTTAATCATGTCCTCCATCATACCGTCCGGCACATCCATGAGAGTTGCCACGTGTATCTTAGGCACCGCAACAACATGAACGGGGGCTATCGGATTGACATCATCAAATGCCAGAACATTTTCGGATTCGTAAATAATGTTCGCGGGTATCTCTCCCCTTACAATCTTACAGAATATACAATCCTCCATCTGACAATCCTCCTACTTAAACGCGGAAGCTCTGGCAATAGCATCTTCCAGCTTCAGTGCCCCGCTGTAAAGGGCCTTCCCTGTAATTACACCCATTATTCCGGAATCCGCCGCCTCAAGCAGTCTTTCGATGTCATGAATATTTGCGACACCACCGGAGGCAATTATCGGTATATCCACAGATTCCGCAAGCATCTTTGTGGATTCTATATTTACGCCCGACTCCATGCCATCCCGCTGTATATCGGTATATATGATTGAGTTCAGCCCGCATTCCTCATAATCTGAGGCGATCTCAGCTGGAGACTGATCAGTGCTTTCGCTCCATCCCTCAACCGCGACCCTGCCATCGCGCGCGTCAATGGCAAGAATGATGTGCCCCCTGTAATTAGCGCAGGCATCGAGAACAATTTTTTTATTCTTCAGGGCGACTGTTCCCAGTATGACGTAATTGACACCCATGTTGATATAACTATCAACGGTTTTCATGTCTCTTATCCCGCCACCCACCTGCAGGGTCACATCCACCGCGCTGGCAAGTTCTCTGATAACATCCATGTTTCGGGGGAATCCGTCACGGGAACCGTCAAGATCAACCACATGAATGCGCTTTGCTCCCTTTTCCTGCCATTTTGCGGCGATATCAGCGGGATGATCCGAATAAACGGTAGACAGGTTAAAATCACCCTGAAGAAGGCGCACACACTTGCCATCCTTCAAATCTATAGCAGGTATTATGAGCAATTATGAATCTCCCTTCAAATCCGGGAACCCCTTTAAAATCTCTTCGATACCCTCCTGTGACAATTCTTCAGCGGTAATCCATTTCGCTCCGCCTTTGATAAAGGGCAAGATATTAAAGATATTTTCCATCAATGAGCTCTGGGTCTTGTCAAATACGCTCTTCCATACCGATACGCCATCTTTAACTCTGATAAGATGCACGCAGAAAGCCACCGAGGCTGGTTCCGTCACGGAATAACCAAAGCCCTTCCTCTCCATATAATAAAAGAGGTACCCCGCAATAATCCCGTCCGCCCCGACCTCTTTTCCAACCGCTGTCAATATCTCCAGGGGGGATTTTCCGAACGAGGTGGCGGAAACCCTCTTGTAAACACCGTCCACATAGCCGGACGGTATCAGGGTATATTGTTCGGAAGATTCAATCCTCTTCAGAAGAATTTCTTCTATCCTTTTCTCTGGGGTTCCCGCAAAGGCGCATGTCCTGAAAGTCGTTCCACAAACAGGGCAACGGATAAACCTGATATCAGGACCATCAGAAGTTATCGCTTGAAAGGGGACAATCGCAATCTTTTTTAAACCGGAGATAGCTTTCCGATGAAGGGCGTTTCCCCCCCCGGCATTTTTAGAGACACATCCGGTAAGCAGCGCGACAGATATCGCCCCGCAGAGAAGCAGCCAAAAAAGATAAAAGGAAAGGCATTTTTTCATGATTATCATTTCTCTTCATGCTCTCGGGTAGAGGGGCGCTATGAAGCCGTCAGAGAATAGACTCCTATATACTTCCCTTCGTTGACAGCACGCCCTTGATCCGGTCATCGATACGAACAGCATCCTTCAAGGCACGGGCAAACGCCTTGAAGATAGCCTCCGCTATGTGGTGAGGATTCTTACCATATATGACATTTATGTGCAAGGTTATTCCCCCGTGATCCGAAAAAGATTTAAAAAACTCCTCAAGGAGGATGGGATCAAAATCTCTTATCTTCTTACCGCGAAAATCGGCCCGAAAAACCAGATAAGGTCTTCCTGAAACATCAATGCAGACATGGCACAGAGTCTCATCCATGGGCACAAAGGCGGTGCCGTAACGACTTACCCCCCTTTTGTCTCCCAAGGCTCCTTTCACCGCTTCTCCGAGGCATATGCCTATATCTTCAACGAGGTGATGATAATCTACATCCGTGTCTCCCTTACCCTTCACATTCAAATCAATAAACCCGTGCTTCGCGAAAAGGTTGAGCATATGATCAAGAAAAGGTATCGTCGTGGATATATCTCCCGCTCCTTCTCCATCGAAATTTATCTCGACAGAGACATCCGTCTCCGTGGTCTTCCTGATTATTTTTTTCTTTCTTGCCATAATGTCGGACCTCCTTCTACAATACCTTATTAAGAGGATATTCTATTATACCTTCAGCCCCGGCCTCCTGAAGAATCGGTATCAACTCTCTGACTATACTTTTATCTACAACGGCTTCGACGGCGAACCAGTTTTGGTCATACAGTGCTGAAGTGGTGGGTGCCTTGAGAGCGGGGAGCAACAGGACAACCCTCCCAAGGTTTTCCCTGGCAACATTCATCTTAAGGCCAACCTTGCCCATGGCCATAATCGATCCCCCGAGGAGGATGCTTATCTGCTCTATTTTTTTCCTCTTCCACGGATTACCCCATGCCTTTTTGTTGGCAATCAGCTGGGTATTAGTCTTCATAAGCTCATGGATGATCTTTAAATTATTAGCCCTCAGGGTGCTCCCCGTTTCTGTAACCTCTACTATCGCGTCCACAAGGCCCTCAACCACCTTGGCCTCGGTAGCACCCCAGGAAAATTCCAGATGAGCGTCGATGCCTCTTTCTTTGAGGTAGTTACGGGTCACGTTCACCAGCTCCGTGGATATTTTCTTCCCGGCTATGTCTTCCAGTGTCTTTATAGGGGAATCTTCTCTTACCACAAGCACCCACCTGGCCTGTCGCATAGATGCTTTTGAATAAACAAGATCCTGAACCACAACAACATCGGACTCGTTTTCCAGGATCCAGTCTTTCCCGGTAAGGCCAAGGTCAAGGGTTCCATCATCAACATACCGGGACATCTCCTGAGCTCTTATAAGGGCGCAGGAGATGTCTTCATCATCGATATCGGGGAAATAGCTTCTGGAATCATAAGTTATGGACCAGCCTGCCTTCTTAAAAAGCTCAATCGTGTTGGATTCAAGACTTCCCTTCGGTATTCCCAGCTTCAATTTTCTCATTTTTTATACACTTCCTCTGGATCGAATATCCTCTCGCTGATTATTTTCATTTCTCCATCCGACACCTTTCTGTAAAAACAGGATCTATAACCCATATGACACGCGGCCCCCCCCACTTGCTCCACTTTCAGAACAACTGTATCAAGATCGCAGTCCACAAAAATTTCCCTGACAATCTGAACATTACCCGATGTTTCGCCTTTGATCCAGAGAGTATTTCTTGATCTGCTCCAGTAAGTTGCCCTGCCCGTTTCTAGGGTTTTCAGCCATGCCGCCCTGTTCATATAGGCCAGCATCAAGACATCACTCGTATCATAATCCTGAGCCACAACGGGAATAAGCCCTTCTCCCTTTTCAAAATCAAGCTCTATCATTGTCATTCTTCCCCCGGTCCTTCGCAAAACAAAAAATCCATCATATAAAATCAAGTCAGTCTGAAAGCCTGTAAAACTAATCTAATATTTCTTTTTAGGCAAGCTCTTTTTCTCCATTTTGAACTTGCCTGCGTTTCATTTTTATGTTAGCAAGGAAAAGACTGGAATTCAGTTTGCTGCTGTGTCTCTGCCGCGGCAGCGATTGTAACCTTTAAATTTTTGATAGAGGGAGGGTGTGGAATCATGAAGGTATTGATAGGCGGCGCCATAGCGGCGGTCTTGGGACTTATCGGGTTGGGAATCTGGTGGAAACCTTTTCTTGATATCCTTGCGGGTGGAATCCCGATTATTCTTTTGCTGGGAGGCGCTCTTGCCATATATGTCGGTTACGACGAGATGAAGGACCAGATGAAATCGAAAGAAGAAGAAAAAACAAGTGCGGTGGATCTGGACGCTGCCAAAGAAGAACTGCAAAAAGCAAAGGCTGAGGCGGAAAAGTACAAGGCAGAGCTGGAGAAAGCAAAAGCCGCAGACAAGGCAGCGCCGGGGAAAGCAAAGGCCCCAAAGGAAAAATAGTATAATTATTCAGGGAAATAAAGCAGCCCGGTTTGCGATATCAGGTGTGCTCAGTTTCATGTTTCCATGCGGGAATGTATATGGTGTCGGGTAGGGGGCGGTTCGTTTATGCCCCTGTAAGCCTGAATTGTCACAAGGTTTACATTCTTTTAGAGGGTCGCAGATAATATTTGACAAGTCGGGGGGAATCAGTTACGAAGCCCGCCAGAGTCTTCAAAATCGGATAAAAATTATGGAAAACAAAACTTCAAATTTCCTGCCAACCATTTCCTGCCACAAGAACTATATGTATTAATGCCTGCTTCTTGCCCCTGATCGGGCGGGAAAGCGGGCCATCCAGATTTGCATTTTCCGTTGCGTATTTATATTTAACACAGGTGCCCTTTGTTGCCGTTGAATGGAGCAAAGTTTAGGGCAAATATTATTTGAAAGGGAAAAACCATGAAAAAAAATCTTCTGATAATTCTGATGATAGGAATGGCGGCATTTTTAGTGACAACAGGCTGCCAGAAAAAAGAAAAGACCACAGAACTTACTTACAGCATATTTTTTCCACCAACCCATAGCCAGTGTAAGGCGGCAATATCATGGGCCGAGGAGATAGAAAAACGTTCAGGGGGAAGGATAAAGATCACAGTCTTCCCTGGAGGCACTCTGACAAAGGCAAATCAGTGTTACGACGGTGTTGTAAAAGGGATATCGGATATAGGAATGTCCTGCTTCGCTTACACGAGGGGTCGTTTTCCGGTGATGGCAGCGGTTGATCTTCCTCATGGCTATCCTGACGGCAGCGTGGCAACTCGAGTAGCCACCGAATTTTACAAAAAGATGTTACCAAAAGAATTGAATGACGTAAAAGTTCTGTACATACATGCCCACGGGCCCGGACTGCTGAGTACAAAGGATCCTGTCAGGGTATTGGAAGATATCAAAGGCATGAAGATACGTTCAACGGGGCTCAGCGCCCAAGTTGTGGCGGCACTCGGCGGAGCGGCCGTCGCAATGCCCCAGGGCGACACGTACGAGGCCCTGCAAAAGGGCGTGGTTGAAGGCACCTTTACGCCTATAGAGACTCTCAAGGGATGGAGACAGGCGGAGGTTATCAAGTACACAACACAATGCACTGGCGTCGGTTATACCACTGCAATGTTCGTGGTAATGAATCCTGCAAAATGGAACGCACTGCCGAAAGACCTCCAAAAGATAATTGAAGAGGTAAGCGAGGAATGGGTAGGCGTGCATGGAGACGCCTGGGACAGAAGCGATGATGAAGGGCGCGCATTTACCTTAGGCCAAGGCAACGAGATCATACTCCTTTCTGATGAGGAAAACAAAAGATGGGCGGAGGCGGTACAGCCAATCATTGAAAGCTACATAAGCGAAACCGAAGAAAAAGGATTGCCGGGAAAGAACGCCGTAATGCGGGTGCGAGAGCTCATAGCGAAATACAGCAAGTAAAGGGTCAGAAATCGGGGGCCGGGGATCGGAGATTACACTCCGAAACCCGAAACTCGAAACTGGAAAACATATGTTACATCTGAAAAAACAGCTTGACAATCTCAGCAACGCATTCAACTGGCTTGCGGCGGGCGCCATCCTGATTATGATGGCGCTCACTTGCGCCGATGTGGTGTTGCGTCTTTTCCGTCATCCCATCCCGGGAACGTATGAAATTGTCGGTCTTATGGGGATCGTTGGCGTTTCCTTTGCCCTGGCTTATACCACGGCACAAAAAGGACATATAGCGGTGGAGTTCCTGACCAACAGGATGCCGAAGCAGGCGCAATTTATTATTGCCGCGACCGGCGAATTCTTCAGTGCCCTACTGTTCGGGATAATAGCGTGGCAAAGCGTCTTATATGCCCTGGACTTGAAACGCACCGGTGAGGTTTCTCTCACTGTTGAGATGCCTGTGTATCCATTCGTTCTCAGT
The DNA here is from genome assembly GCA_964610735.1 of uncultured Syntrophaceae bacterium. Taxonomy (GTDB): domain Bacteria; phylum Desulfobacterota; class Syntrophia; order Syntrophales; family UBA2210; genus UBA2210. Next base: position 46,558 of record CAZSYH010000008.1, read on the forward strand.
ATAGCGATCGGTTGTTTTCTTGTGTGCCTCGTGCTTACAATGGACTTCTATAAATCATTGAAGAGGATCAAGTGAGCCCCACAATAACAGGCCTTGTCGGCATCGCAGCTCTTTTTATTCTGATATTCATGAAGATGCCTGTCGGCTTCGTCATGGCGGGGGTGGGTTTTTTGGGCTTCGGTTATATTGTTTCTTTCGACGCAGCCATGAACATGCTCGCTAAAGATCTCTTTTCCGTTTTTGGATCTTACAGCCTTACAGTGATACCCCTCTTTGTGCTGATGGGGCAGCTTGCGTATCATTCCGGAATAAGCAAGAGACTATTTAACTCGGCCTATAAATTTATCGGCCATTGGCCCGGGGGGCTTGCCATCGCGACCATAGGGGCATGCGCGGCCTTTGCCGCCATTTGCGGTTCCACAAATGCGACAGCAGCAACCATGGGTGCTGCAACCCTCCCTGAGATGAAAAGATACAACTATAAACCGGAGCTTGCCACAGGGGTGGTTGCCGCAGGCGGAAGTCTGGGTATTCTGATTCCTCCGAGTGTCATATTCATTGTCTACGGGATACTTACAGAGCAATCCATAGGCAGGCTCTTTATGGCCGGTCTGCTGCCCGGTCTTATCCTTGTCCTCCTTTTCATTCTTGCTATCGTCATATGGACACGCCTGCGACCGGAACTGGGACCGAAGGGGCCAAAAGCCCCTCTCAGAGAAAAACTGGCATCGCTTTCAGGACTTATTGAAACCCTGCTCCTGTTTCTCCTGATAATGGGAGGTCTCTTCTGTGGTTTTTTCACGCCCACAGAGGCCGGAGCAATCGGTGCCTGCGGCACTCTTCTTCTGGCGCTTGCGGGCCGCAATCTAACCATGAAAGGATTTATCGCGTCCCTCTCTGAAACGACAAGAATATCCTGCATGATCCTAGTAATCGTCGCAGGGGCCACCATATTCGGACACTTTCTTGCGGTAACCAGAATCCCCTTCGATATCGCCCGGGGAGTGTCGGAAATACAGCTGCCGCGCTATGCCGTCATGCTGATCATTATCGTGGTCTATCTGATTGGGGGATGCGTCATAGATTCTCTCGCGCTTATTATGCTGACGATACCAATTTTTTACCCGGTTGTGCTGTTCCTGGGCTACGACCCGATATGGTTCGGTGTCATAATAGTACTGGTAACCCAGATCGGCGTAATCACTCCACCTGTAGGAGTAAACGTCTACGTGGTAAGCGGCGTGGCCAGAGACGTTCCGCTCAATGTTATCTTCAAGGGAGTGCTCCCCTTTCTTGCGGCGCTGATAATATGCACTCTCCTTCTCATTCCCTTTCCCCAGATCGCCCTTTTCCTTCCGGGCTTGATGGGGTAAAAATTCAAGGATTCAAGAATTCAAGGGAGAGGCTGAAAGACTACAATGAGTTAAATGTCCGGCAAAGGGTATCCGATATGATTAGATTGCAGACAAGAATATGCTTCTGCCTTATCCCCGTTGTAATATGTTTTTTTCTCCAGGGATGCTGCTTCTTCCCAAAGAGTAAAGAATACAAAAGAGTGGTTCTTAAGATGCTTGTAACTGCCTACGATGCCGGCCCCGAATCGTGCGGATGGGAGAGGAGATACTGGTGTATCGGACCACCGGTTTACGCGTATGGTCCTCTTAAAGGCAAGAGAAAACAGGTTGGTATCACTGCCGACGGGATACAGGCACAGCATGGAACAATCGCGGCGGACACCAGACTGTATCCGTTCGGCACCAAGATGTACGTCCCGGGGTATGGATGGGGCGAGGTCCATGACGTTGGAACTGCCATAAAGGGAAATCACATAGACGTCTTCTTCTCGGACCACGATGATGCCCTACAGTGGGGGAGACAATATCTGAAGGTGGTTGTTTTACTGCCGGAGTGACCTTGGTTTTTTTCTTCTTAACATCTCCACAATAAGCAACACGGCGCCGATCGATATGGCCGAATCGGCCACATTGAAAGCAGGCCAGTGCCAGGACGCTACGTAAAAGTCAAGAAAGTCCACAACATCTCCGAATCGTATCCTGTCTAACAGATTTCCAACGGCCCCACCCAGTATCAGCGAAAGGGCAAAGGTGAGGAGCATCGCTGCTGTCTTGTTTTTCGCAAGAAACCACAGGATCATCGCGATAGCCGCAGCCGACACGGCGATGAGAAATACTGATCGGAAGAGGGGGGCGGCATTCGCCAGAAACCCGAAGGCCGCGCCCGGATTGCGTACATAGGTGATGTTGAAAAATCCGTCGATGACCGGATACGAGGCATGCAGAGACATCGTCGAGGTGATATACCACTTGGAGAGCTGGTCCAGGCCGGCAACCAGCAGCAGTGTTATAAAGAAAACAACATGTTTTTTGTTCAAAGATCTATGTCCCCCTACAGATTATCCACGCACCTCGCGCAAATAGTTGGATGATCGGCATTCTCACCTACCGTTTCGCTGTAGTTCCAGCACCTCTCGCACTTTATCCCCCGTGCACGGGAAACCTCTATCTTCAGACCCTCAAACTCCGTGCTTGTGTAAGGGTCGGAAATATTGTCCGCCGAAACAAGATCCATCCGCGACACGATAAGGAGAGATTTCATGGTGTCGAGATACTGCTCCAGTAATGTCTGCAGTTTCTCCGGGGCGTAAATATGCACGCAACTGTCAAGGGAATGGCCCACCACCTTTTTCTGCCTAGCTATCTCTATGGCCCTTGATATCTCTCCCTTGACAGCGATAAGCGTCTCCCATTTTTGACTCATTTCTTCGTCAAGATATTGATCTTGTACATCCGGAAACTGCGTCATGTGAACGCTTTTCTCTTTGCCGTCATATTCCGGCATATTCGACCATATCTCCTCGGCGGTAAAGACAAGCACCGGCGAAAGGAGCCGTGTCATGGCATCAAGGATAAGATACATCGCGCTTTGCGCCGATCTTCTTTCTTTTGACCCGGCCTTTGAGGTATACAGCCGGTCTTTCAGGGCATCTAGGTAGAGGGCGCTCAGATCGACACTGCAGAAATTGTACAGAGTATAGTACACAACGTGAAACTGGTAATTTTCATACGCGTTGCGCACCCTTCGGATGATTTCCTGAAGGCGGTGGAGCGCCCACCGGTCCATCTCCTCCATATCTTCCACGGGAACCATGTCTTTCTTACAATCAAAATCATACAGGTTGCCCAGAATATATCTGCTCGTATTACGAATTCGCCTGTATGCCTCAACGAGACGCTTCAGTATCTCTTCGGATATCCTGATATCAACGGTGTAGTCCTCGGCGGCAACCCACAGGCGCAGTATCTCAGCCCCATATTGATCAACCATTTTCTGGGGGTCGATAAAGTTGCCCAGTGACTTGGACATCTTTTTCCCCTCTCCATCAACCACAAAACCATGGGTAAGCACATTCTTATAAGGCGCTCTGCCCCGGGTTCCTACCGACTCCAGGAGGGAAGAATGGAACCATCCCCGGTGCTGGTCACTTCCTTCCAGATACATGTCACAGGGCGATTCAAGGTTGTCTCTCTTCTCAAGCACCGCCGCGTGGCTCACCCCGGAATCAAACCAGACATCAAGAATATTGGTCTCCTTCTTGAAATCCGTTCCACCGCAGGTCGGGCATACAACCCCGTCGGGAAGGAGATCGTTCGCATCTCTCTCGAACCATATATCGGCTCCATGTTCCTTAACCAGGGCGACAACATGATCCAGGATTTCTTTCGTGGCATGATAGTTCCCGCAATGGCTGCAGTAAAATACCGTAATGGGGACCCCCCACGAACGCTGTCTCGATATGCACCAGTCGGGCCTGTTTTCGATCATGCCGTATATACGATCGCGTCCCCATGATGGAAACCAGTTCACACTGTCTATGGCCTTAAGCGCCTTCTCACGCAAGCCGTTGTTCTCCATTGAAATAAACCACTGTTCCGTCGACCTGAAGATAATGGGATTCTTGCACCTCCAGCAGTGCGGATACTGATGCTGTATATTCATAGTACCCAGAAGAGCCCCCACTTCTTTCAGTTTCTCATTCACTGCGTCATTTGCGTCAAACACAAACTGACCGGCGAAAAAGTCCACATCGGGAGTAAACCTGCCGTTATCATCAACCGGCGCATAGACATCCAGGCCATATTCAAGGCCGATCTCATAGTCTTCCTGGCCATGACCGGGAGCGATATGGACACATCCCGTCCCGGCTTCCAGTGTCACAAAGGGCGCCAGTATCAGTACGCTTTCACGATCGATAAAGGGATGCCGGCATTTTAATCCCTCTAAAACGCTGCCTTTAAACTCATACAGGACCTCATATTCCTTTTCCCTGAAGCCGAATGCATCCAGACAGTAGTCCTGAAGATCCTTCGCAAAGATCAGCACCTCTCCCTCCACCTTGAGCGCCACATAGTCAAAATCTTCATGCAGAGCGATGGCAAGATTGGCGGGAATCGTCCAGGGCGTAGTCGTCCAGATGACTACGCTGACCTTCTCGCCCGAAAGTGTGGGGAGCACTCCGGAGATATCGGACGTCATCGGAAATTTTACATATATGGAAGGTGTCGTATGGTCAGCATATTCCACCTCCGCCTCGGCGAGGGCAGTCTTACACGAGGCGCACCAGTAGACCGGCTTTTTGCCTTTGTAAACATCACCGCTCAAGAGAAGCTTTCCGAATTCCTCAATCGTTGTAGCCTCATAATCGTAGGCCATAGTCACGTAGGGGTTATCCCACTCGCCAAACACGCCAAACCTCTTGAACTGTTTTCTCTGAATGTCAAGATACTTGTTGGCATAACCGCGGCAGAGTTTTCTTTTCTCCGCCTGCGGCATGGTATGCTGTTTCTCACCCAGCTCCTGATCTACCTGATGCTCTATGGGAAGACCGTGGCAGTCCCATCCCGGGACATATACACAGTCAAAGCCAACCATATTTTTCGATTTTATGACAATGTCCTTGATTATCTTGTTCAACGCCGTACCAAGATGTATATCCCCGTTCGCATAGGGAGGGCCGTCATGAAGGATGTATCTTTCCCGTCCCTTTGACACCGTTCTTATTTTTTCATAGATATCCATCTCTGCCCACCTTTCAAGCAGTTCCGGCTCCTTTCGGGCCAGATTCGCCTTCATTGAAAAGTCGGTTTTCGGCAGATTCAGTGTGTCTTTGTAATCCATTTTCATCCCCTGACTATATATTCTTAAATTTATTGACCTGCCCTAATATCACAATGTGCCTTGAACAGGCAACACTTTAACCTGAAAAGGCTTTGTTAATCCGGTTTCTAATCTGCTTAAAGATGGTGATCGGGGATTTTTTTGAAACATAGCCCGAAACGCCATCCCCAAAACAAGCTATCTGTTTGATGTGCTATTCATTGCGAGTTTGTCAACAACTTTTTTCTCTCGCCTCAGGGTTTGAGCTTTATTGAGTTCACCTACCTATACGTAACATAATCTGTTTTCTCTATTGATATTAACATGTTGCGTGGTGGTGAAAACATCAATTATCAAAGTAAATCTTCAACCATATAAATTTCTTGACATAATATTTTTACGATGTATTGTCTTCTTACCTTATATGGGAAAAATATTTCTTATTGAAAACAAGTCAAAGTATTTGGCGGAAAATGGTCGTTGCTGTCACTGTTTTTAAGGGCGGATATTATTACAAAGGTGATGATATCCATGTCCGCATAATCACTTGTTGGCCCCTTTCAGATTGTAGAATCCGGCCCAACCTGCTAGTTCGAAAGTTGGAGATAAGCTATGAACCTGAGAGTAAGTCTTGAACCGAGCGATGAGGGCGGATTCACTGTCGCCGTAGCCGCTTTGCCAGAGAATTTACCGGTCTGTCCCTATAGAAACTTTGTTACTCATGGCTCAATTACGTCGCCATGTAAATCCTTCTACGTATTTGTTATCAGGTGACAATATTGAACATCAACGAGTAAATCTTACCCATGATCGCATACCTAACGGCCGAGGGCTTTGAACGTGAATTGATCAAGGAAGTTCCCGACGTGAAGGCGGTCTTTGGCCGCTTGGTGCTCGCCGGTGGTGCCTGCCCCGCGCCCGCTTGGGCGGCCAACGTTTGGCTAAATCCCGAACGGATAGAGGCCAAGTCCATCGGCGATGTGGTTCGCAAGCTCAAGTCCGTTCAGCGTAATTGGGCCTTCTATGCTCCCGACTGGTATCGCCGCCATGTGCTGATTCAAGAGCAATTGCCCAAAGTCAAAGCCGCGCCCATAGAATTTCTAGGCGTCGTTCCGTCCGCTCCGCTCGGCTCTTGGTCGTTGATTGAGCGCGAGACCTTGTTGTTCAGTTCCCGATGTTCTAGCCCCTTTCCCAATGGCGAAGTTCACATGGTGGAGAACAAGACCGATCCTCCGTCGCGAGCTTATCTGAAGCTCTGGGAGGTATTCACCGCGCACGGAGTGCGGCCGCAGGCGGGCGAGAAGTGTTTGGATCTGGGTAGCAGCCCGGGTGGCTGGACTTGGGTGCTGGCGCAATTGGGGTGCGAGGTGATCAGTGTCGATAAGGCGCCGCTGACAGCGGCGATTGGAGCGCTCCCTGAGGTGCGCTACGTTTCTGAGAGTGCTTTCGCCCTTGAACCAACCAGCATGGGACGGATCGACTGGTTGTTCTCGGATGTGGTTTGTTATCCGGAGCGCCTGCTCAAACTCGTGCAGCGCTGGCTGGCGGGCGGGCATGCGGCCAACTTTGTTTGCACCATTAAATTTCAAGGCGAAACTGCCCATCCGATCATCGAACAGTTTCGCCAGATTCCGGGCTCACAGCTGATTCACCTATATCACAACAAGCACGAGCTCACGTGGATCAATCTGGCCGCGAATCGCCACCGCCCATAGGAAAATTAGGGACGGATCATAGGTTGTGTTCTGCGGATCACTTGCGCAGGTCACTTTCGCCGTTGGACGCGAACAAGACATGAAAAAGATAGTCACATCATCCTTAGTCATCGTGCTCGGCCACATCGGGGTCAGCCCTTGAATTATAAGTTAACGCAAAAGGGACGCCAATTTCATCAGTCGCAACGAAAAGTGCGAAACCGCACGCACGCGCAAATCGGGGCGTAATTCAGGGTCAATAGGACCCAAACGGAATAGCGAAAGCAGCCCAACAAAAATGAGCTTATTGCTTGCTACGCGCGCAAAAGCTCATTTCAAGCGTTATACAACGAATATCATTATTCGATAGACAACAGGGGGATTCGAACAACCAGCAAAGGAGTCACCTATGGAACCATTAAAAGGGAAAGTTGTGCTTCTGACAGGAGGGTCTCGCGGCATCGGCCCCATTATCGCCGAGGCCCTTGCAAAGCGAGGCGCCAACATCGCGCTCGCGGCTCGCTCAGAAAGCGGGTTGCGCGATGTGGCAACACGCCTCGGTGAACTGGGGTGTGATGCGTTCGTGATGCCTATTGATCTCGGAGAACCATCACAACGCGAAGAACTTGTCGCTACGGTCCTGAGAGAATTTGGAACAATCGACGTACTGATCAATAATGCGGGACTGGAAACAGAGGGCGCCTATGCGGAATTATCCTGGTCTTCCATACGGGAGACTATAGAGGTAAACCTCATCGCTCCCATGTCTCTCACCCACCTCGTTCTTCCGGAAATGCTCAAAAGGAACGCGGGGCATATTGTCAATATCGCTTCTATCGCGGCCAAGAGCGGGGCTCCATATGCCGCTACCTATTCGGGAACAAAAGCAGGTCTGGCCGAATGGACACGCGCGCTCCGGTTGGAGCTTGCCGGCACGGGGGTTCATTTTTCAACTATCTTCCCTGGTTACATCAGGGACGTTGGAATGTTGGCGAAGTTTGGGATGCGGCCCCCCTGGATTGTTGGATCATGCGCCCCTTCTCAGGTTGCGAAAGCAGTCGTCCATGCAATCGAAAAAGGCAGGGTGGAAAAGATTGTCAATTCACCTCCACTTCGTTACTCATTGGCTGTAAATGAGCTGTCTCCGGGAATGGGCGACTGGCTGATGCGTGTTTCCGGTGTCGCCGAGTTTCAGCGGCGAAAGGTGGGTAAATAAGGCTGTCTCGCTCTGGGTGAAACGGTTGATGCCAGCGTTATACCTCTGAATTAAGAAAAAATATGGCAGTTTGCCAGCTAATTCGGTAAAATCCTGTTCATGGGTACATATGTCATATGTCAAAGGAGGAGACTGTGTCACTTTCAAGAGAAGAGATCAAGAATGCATTAAAACAATGGAATCTTGCCTGGGACAATCATGACCTCGAAGGGGTCATGGGACTCTTTCACGAAGAAGTATTTTTTGAAAATTGGACTGGTGGAAACGCCATCGGAAAGCAAGCTCTCAAGAAGGTATGGGAACCATGGTTTACACACCACGGAGATTTTCGATTTACAGAAGAAGAAACGTTTATTGATGAAAGGGAGCAAAAAGTGCTTTACCGATGGTTGCTTGAATGGCCTTCGATTGAAAAGGGCTATGAAGGAAAGCCTGAAAAGCGGAGAGGTATCGACGTGATTCATTTTAAAGACGGCAAGATTATAAAAAAACTCACATATTCGAAAACCTCCATAGAAATAGATGGACAACGACATACCCTCCATCTTTAAAAAAGGTATCATAACGGTATGAAGACTGAAGTGAGAGGCAGTTCGGTTCTAGCCATGCGTTAAGTTGTTTTTTCCATCGCCCTTAAGCAAAGCCCCGTGACCTCGCACGCAACGTATGTCGGCCGTTCGGTGGCCACAAACAGCAGGAGGAGAGGGTCCAGGCAACCGGTGCCCACCCACATACATGGTTATCAAACTCGAGGGACGACTGTCATGAACACAAAATCGCTTCAAGCCGCCTGCTTGCTGCTGGCTGTATTGCTCATTTGTCCCGCTCTGACTTCCGGGCAGGAACTCAAGGCGGTTCAGCTTTTGGAGCCGCAGATGGACACCGGCAGGCCTCTGATGCAGGTGTTGAAGGATAGACGGTCTTCGCGTGCGTTCAGCACTGAGAAGTTGCCCAGGCAGGTGCTTTCAGATATGCTTTGGGCGGCGTTCGGTATCAATCGTCCGGATTCAGGAAAGCGTACCGCGCCATCTGCGATGAATTGGCAGGAAATCGACATCTACGTCGCCACCGTCGATGGCCTTTACCTTTATGATGCGAAGGCACACGCCTTGAAGCCGGTTCTCGCAGAAGACATCCGGGCTCTGACCGGGCGTCAACCGTTTGTGAAGGATGTGCCCGTGAACCTCGTCTATGTTGCGGATTTATCGAGGATGGGAGAGGCGAAAGGCGACGATAAGGTTTTGTATTCCGCTGCCGGCACGGGCTTCATTAGCCCGAATGTTTACCTGTACTGCGCCTCCGAGGGATTGGCCACTGTTGTGCGTGGGCTGGTCGACAGACCAGCCCTGGGGAAGGTAATGAGACTGCGACCGGATCAGAGGGTCATCCTCGCACAGTCGGTGGGATATCCTCAAAAGTAGTCATTGGGGAGAAAAGCAAACAAGGCGAGCTTGATATCCTGACAACTCAGACAAACAAAGACACACCTAAGCCCATGCAGCCGACGGGATCTGCCCTCGGGAGATACTCGTCGTTCGGCAAATAAAAATCAGAGGGGGGAGATAGTGAATAAAATTGATACCAGCACAATAGACCAAGACATATTGGATTCATTTCCGGATTTAATCAAGGTAAGGAGACACATACATTCCCACCCTGAAGTTGGACCGGTACAACCAGATACCGTTAAGTATATAAAAACGCAATTTGACGGTATGGAGGATGTGATCATTGTCGAGGGTAACCCCAAGGCTGGCGTAGTTGTAGATATCACTTGTAAGAACAGTGGTCCGACAATAGCGTTTCGCGCAGACATGGATGCGCTTGAAGTTTCAGAAACTACGTCCGCAGAGCACTTCCCCAACCAGAAGAATTTTCGTTCCAAGCATGAAAACAAGATGCATGCTTGCGGTCATGATTTGCATACGGCTATTTTGGTAGGCTTTGGAAAGATTATTCACAGGCATAGAGGCAATCTTAAAGGGAAAATAAGATTATTGTTCCAACCAGGCGAGGAAGGACATGGCGGGGGCAGGCATATGGTCGAAGCCGGCTATCTCGATGATATTCTAAATGTATTCGCGCTACATTGCTGGCCAAATCTCGCTGTGGGACAAATAGGCTTTCGGAAAGGGCCATTTTTTGCATCGATTGACTATTTTACAGTTACTGTGAGCGGAATAGGTGGGCACGGTGCGGCACCGGAAAGAGCAAGCGATCAAATCCTTGCGATGAGCAGGATAATAAATGATCTTCAATCAGTAATTTCTAGAAGGATCAGCGGATTAAATCATGCTGTTTTGTCAGTCTGTTATGCCAGTGCCGGATCCTATGACGCCCCTGCTGTTATTCCCGCAACAGCTCAATTCAGGGGGAGCGTTCGTGCCTTTAGCGAAACAATTCAGGCGACCATTGAAACTGAATTCAAAAATATTTGCAAGCATAGCGCTATGTCAGTACATCCTGAATGCAAGGTTGATATTGAATATTACCCTGTCTATCGGCAAACAGTGAATGACGAACAGTTGGCAACTAAAGTTGCGGAAGTTTTTTTGAGATTTATTAAGAATGACAATCTGTTTACTAATTACACGCAAACCCTTGGGGGGGAAGATTTTTCATTTATGGCAGAAAAAGTTCCAGGGGTTCTTTTTTTGTTAGGCGGCACAATGCCTGAAAATCTTTCCAGAGAAACGGTTTTTCTGCACAACCCTTCTTTCGATGTGGATGAAAGCTCTATGCTTTTCGGACTGCAGGCATTTAAATGTTTAGCAATTGAACTTCTTTCATAAACCATTGAAGTGCCGGACCAGGCGGTTCACTTGACGCCAGGGTAGCGCGGCGGCGCTGACGCGGCAAGTTTATTGGCGGTGCAAGCGACCTTGGTCGTTAGAGGTCAGGGAAAGTCATGCAGATACAATTTGTAGGAAGTGGAGATGCATTTGGAAGCGGCGGCAGATTTAATACTTGTTTTCACATTATGGGGGAAAAGGTCAATTTTCTCATTGATTGTGGAGCATCATCTTTAATTGCATTAAAGGCCAACAATATCGATTTAAATAGTATCAATACCATTCTATTCACTCATTTTCATTCTGACCACTTTGGCGGTATCCCGTTCTTCATGCTGGATGCACAGTTTTTTTCGAAGCGCACACAGCCACTTACAATCGTTGGGCCGCATGATTTGAAGTCTTGGTATAATCGAGTAATGGAGACAAGCTTTCCAGGTTCATCAGAAACCAAACCGCGCTTTGATATCAAGTTCATCGAGTTGGAAGAGAGGCAATCTGAATCAATAGGCGAGATTACAGTTACAGCTTACCTCGTAAATCATGGCAATCCGGGTGGTCCTTTTTTCTCGTACAGAATTGAATGCGAAAATCGAGTAATAGCCTACACAGGTGATACAGAATGGACTGATGTTCTTATTGATACTGGGCGCGATGCTGATATCTTTATAGCTGAAGCTTACTTCTATGAAAAGAAAGTCCGGTTTCATCTTGATTACATGACTTTACTGGAGCATCTACCTATAATATCACCTAAGCTCTTAGTGCTCACCCATATGAGTGATGATATGCTGAATCGCTTGGAAGAAACTCCTTATGACTATGCGGAAGATGGCAAGATTTTTGAGGTGTAGACCTCTAACAATTCAAATTATTACTCCGGCAACAATATATATCAAAGTTGTCATTCCCGCAAAAGGGGGAATCCAGAATAGGCCTGGAGAGCTTTA